>JABMRB010000685.1 GCA_013202865.1 Candidatus Nealsoniibacteriota bacterium
ACGTCAAACCGGGGCTGACCGGCTGGGCCCAGGTCAACGGCCGCAACGCCCTGGCGTGGGAGGAAAAACTCGAACTGGACGCATGGTACGCCGATCATTGGTCGCTTCGGCTGGACGTCCGAATTGCGATGCTGACCCTTTGCCGACTACTCCGTCCGACGGGCGTCAGTCACGCCGGCAGCGCCACGATGCCTGAGTTCATGGGAACCGTCAAGCAGAACCGTCAGGCACATCGGCCCTGTGGTGGAGGCTTGATCCGGCAATGAACGTCAACATACTCTTCACCAGCGTCGGGCGTCGCGTTGAACTGCTGCGGAGTTTCCGCAAGGCGTATCAGACACTCGGTATCTCCGGGCGCATTGTGGCGTTGGACGTCGATCCGCTGGCTCCCGCACTGCGGCTGGCCGACCGGCCCTGCATTGTGCCCCGGGTGGACCGGCCCGAGTACATCCCTGCACTGCTGGAGATCCTCCGCGCGGAGCAGATCGCGGCCGTCTTTCCGCTGATCGACCCGGACGTTCCCGTGCTGGCCGAGCACCGCAAGGTGCTCGAGGCGACCGGTGCCCGGCTGGCGGTTGTCTCGCCCGCGGCCGCCCGGATCGCCGCCGACAAGTGGGAAACCAACGCGTTCTTTCGTCGCCTGGGGCTGACGGTGCCGCGGTCGTGGCTGCCGGGCCAGTTCGTGCCGGCCGAGTCGGACTATCCGCTGTTCATCAAGCCGCGGTTCGGCAGTGCCTCGGCGCAGACGTTCAAGGTGGAAGACGCACGGCAGTTGGCCTTCTTCTCGGACTACATCGACCGGCCGATCGTGCAGGAGTTCCTGCCCGGCCCGGAGACCACCAACGACGTTGTCTGCGATCTGGATGGGCGCGTGCTCTCGGTCGTTTCACGCCAGCGGATCCGCGTGCGTGCCGGCGAGGTGATCGTGGGTAAGACGGTCTTCGACCCCGCGATTGCCGACGCCTGTGTGCGAATCGCTGAGGCCTTGCCGGCCGTCGGGCCGATCACCGTGCAGTGCATTTCCAACAATACGAGGCCCGCGTTCACAGAAATCAACGCCCGGCTCGGCGGCGGGCTGCCCTTGGGGATTGCCGCCGGTGCCGACTCGCCTCAGTGGCTGCTGGCCGCGGCGGCGAACATGCCGGTCCGCGTTCCCCCGATCGGCTCCTACCGTAGCGAACTCTATCTCTCACGATTCGACGATTCCCTGTTTACCACCGAGGCCGACTGTGAACGGATTACAAGCCGTGGTCTTTGACCTGGACGACACCCTCTACGCGGAACGCGACTACGTGTTCAGCGGATTTCGGGCGGTGGCGGTCCGCACGGAGAAGGAGTTCGGTCTGCCGGCCGAGCAAAGTTTCGTCGAGTTGCGTCGACTGTTCGAGACGGGCGTCCGCGGCGCCACGTTCGACCGCTTTCTGGATCTATATGGCCTCAGTACCGATCAGAACGTCGCCGCCATGGTGCAGACCTACCGGCAGCACAAACCGCAAATCTCGCTGGACGACGCCACGCGAGCACTGCTCGAACGGCTTGGCCTTCGCTGCCGCCTGGGCCTGGTCACCGACGGAGCCCTGGACGTCCAGCGACGGAAAGTGGCCGCGCTCGACCTGACCGGGCTGCTCGACGTAATCGTCTACTCCGACGCCCTCGGACGCGACGCCTGGAAACCAAGCCCGAAACCGTTTCACACCGTTCTCGGGCGGTTGTCGGTCGACGCGACGGCGGCCCTTTACGTGGGCGACAATCCGGCCAAGGACTTTCGCGGTGCCCGACGCGTCGGGATGTCCACGGTGCGCGTTCGACGCCCGGACGGCCTGCACCGCTATCGCGAACCGAACCGTGCCGAAGATGCGCCGGACGTCGAGATCGACAAGCTCGATCGACTGCCCGGCCTGCTCACCGGCATCCTGCGAGGCGCCGGACGCCGGGAGGCGGCCTGATGAACAGAACCATGACGGTGCCGGTGGACACGAGACCGACGACAAGGCCTGCACGGGCCGACCTCGGCAGCGGCCTGCTCGAGACGGAACAGGTAGCCTGCAATCTGTGTGGCGAGTCGCGCTCACGCGTGTTGTTTCGCGAGACCTACCGGCTCGGCACGGAAGCGGCTCGGCTGCACGTGGTCCGCTGCCGCCGGTGCGGGCTCGTCTACGTCTCGCCGCGGCTCACGTTCGCCTCGACCGGGCACGTCTACCGGCACGACGCCGCCGACACAATCAGCCACGGCTATTGCTGGCAGGGGGAGCGTGGTGGCAGCCGTTTTCGTCGGCTCTTGCAGCGACTGATCCGGATGCGCGGCGATGGGCGTCTACTTGACGTGGGATGCGGCGGCGGGCAGTTCCTTGCCGAAGCGCGGCGGACCGGTAACTGGGACCTGCTCGGCATCGAACCGCACGCCCCGGCCGCCCGGTCGGCGCGGCAACTCGCCGATTGCACCGTCCACACGGGCACGTTGCAGCAGACGCCGCTGGAGCCGGGCAGCTTCGACGTGGTCGCGATGCTGGGTGTTTTGGAGCATCTGCACGATCCGACGTCGACGCTGCGACGGGTGCGCGAGCTATTGAAACCGGGCGGCGTGCTTGCCGTCTACGTACCCAGCTTCGACTATCTGCGGATCAAAGACACCGGCTGGCTCTCGCGGCTGCGAACGGGTCGCCACAGCAACTTGCACCCGCAGGAACACCTATTCCACTTCACACCCCGCACGCTGGCAACGATGCTCACCGCCGCCGGTTTCGAGCCGCCGGACTTGGACGTCGGCCACCCGTTCATGCACGGAGGCCCGGCCAAGCGCACCATAAAGAAAACGGCCTATTACGCCGCACGTTTCCTACGCGCAACCACCGGGCTGCACCTCGGCGGCCTGGAGGCCGTAGCCCGCACCACGCAACCACCCAAAGCCCCCGAATTGCATTCGGGGGATCCCACCGATGCAATCGGCGGGCGTTTATAACCTGCGACGCGAATGCAAAAACTCAATACAGATCGTTAGAGGACTCCCTGCCATGGACGGCAAATTGAAAATCGATTCGGCGCTGGCGGTCGACGGGGGCGACCCGACGCGCACCGACCCCATGCCGCCGTGGCCGAAGTTCGAGGAGGAAGAGATCCTCGCGGTCGCCGAGGTGCTCCGCTCCGGCCGGACCAACTATCACGTCGGACGGCAAGGCCGCGCGTTCGAGGCGGAATTCGCCGCGGCCGCCGGTTGCCGCCATGGCGTGGCCGTTGCAAACGGAACCGTCGCACTAGAACTCGCCTTGCAGGCCGTCGGAATCGGCCCCGGCGACGAGGTGATCCTCACCGGGCGAAGCTTCATCGCCTCGGCAAGTTGCTGCGTGATGCGCGGCGCGATCCCGGTCTTCGCCGACGTCGATCCACAGAGCCAGAACGTGACGGCCGAGTCGATCCGCGCGGTGCTTAGCCCGCGAACCAAGGCAATCATCGCGGTCCACCTTGCCGGATGGCCCTGCGAGATGGACCCGATCCTGGAGTTGGCCGCCCGGCATGAACTGCAAGTAATCGAAGATTGTGCCCAGGCCCATGGTGCAACGTATCGCGGCCGGCCGGTCGGGTCGCTGGGGCACGTGGCCGCCTTCTCGTTCTGCCAGGATAAGATCCTCAGCACGGGCGGCGAGGGCGGCATGATGACGACCAACGATCGCGACGTCTGGCAATGGGCATGGGGTTTCAAGGACCACGGCAAGAGCTGGGACGTCGTGCATAGCAAGGATCACGCCACGGTCTTTCGCTGGCTGCACGAATCGTTCGGCACCAACTGGCGGATGACCGAGATGCAGTCGGTGATCGGACGCGTGATCGTCGGCAAGCTGCCCGACTGGGTCGCCCGACGCCGGCAGCACGCCGCGCTGCTCGACGAGCGGTTCGCCCGCGTGCCGCAGCTTCGCGTGACCGTACCGCCGGAGCACATCGGCCACGCTTACTATAAGTATTACGTCTTCCTTCGCAACGAGATGCTACGAACCGGCTGGACGCGCGACCGGGTCGTTCGTGCCGTCCAAGCCGAGGGCATCCCCTGCGGCAGCGGCATCTGTCCGGCCATCTACCGCGAAAAGGCCTTCGACGGTACGACGTTCCGACCCGAGCACCCGTTGCCGGTGGCCGAGGAGTTGGGCGAGACGAGCCTGATGCTGCAAGTTCATCCCACGCTGGAGCGAGAAGACATTCTCGACACGGCCCGGGCGGTGGAGAAGGTCATCCGCGCGGCGACCGTCGAAGTGCCGGTACCCATGAGGCGGGCGGCGTGAGGAGTGGGGAGTGGGGAGTGGGGAGTGGGGAGTGATCTGGAAACGCCCCCCGACTGCGTTCGGGGGGGTACGAGCGACTATCGACGTTGCCACCTGCGGGCCCGCACACACTTGCTAACCGTCCTGCGGGGAATCGTCTCGGTCACTCACATTCCTCAAGTGTTTGCGAAATGCCTCCAGCGTCAGTGTGGCGTTGCCACATTGGATTGTCGCGTTGGCAATGCCGGACAAGTACGTTCCCGCGGCAATCCATAGATCGTTGCACTCCGGGTCATACCTCTCAAGTGTAAGCGAGAATCCATCATCGTTGCAGGCGCAACCGCGAAAAAACAGTCCACTGGTGTGCGATTCAAGTCGATCGCGTTTCTGCAGAAACCAGCCTGTATACGCGGAAATGGGAACGCGCTCGGGTGATCTTTCCTCACCGGCATGGTATCGCCACACAACGTCGCGACCGAGGCGTTGAAACTCGTTGAGCCACTCTGCCGGCGTTGGGGGAAGACGATTTGCAACGGAGACGGTGAAGTCTCTGTCCGAGAGCCATTCGGGCACGACGTCACGGATATCTACGGTTGATTCGATTTCAAAGCAATCTGCGGCGATCTGGAGAATACCTGAAACGTCTATCTCGAAGCCAACGCCGCGAGGCGCATCGTACGAGTTGGCACCCTCGGCACAGTTGTCCGGATGGTGTGAACCGGCTAGTTCGTACGTATGAACGCCGTGTGCGACGACGGTTACGGTACGAATGGTCCGATTATCTCCGGCAGCATAGCCGCCCGCCACCTGAAATCTTAGCGCAAAGTTGACAGCCTGTGGGCACGTTCCGTCCGGCGAAGGGACGAGGGAAACAACCGAAGCATCGTGCAACCCGCAGTTGTTCCCAATCCAGGCATCGAGTTCGGTATTCGACTTAATGAACACGGTATCCATGACATATAACTTCGTGCGTAGTATCCGCCTTGAGGCGGACGAATTGGACCATGATGACGCGCTCCTGCCACGTTCAACTCTGGGCGATAGGTCCCTTCGTGTCAAGCAGTTGTGTGATCCGTGGTTCCAAACACCCCCCTATCCTAGCGCCGCCTCTGCTTCAGCGAGGCGGAGCCTCGGGGCATTGCGTTCCCAGGCAGAGCCTGGGAACGAGAGACTCCCCTCATTTCTCCTGGATTTTGTCACGATCGCTTGACGAAACTAGAGGTGAGTGGCCAGGACCCAACCGGCTAACACCAGCCGTCAGGAGCGTGAGGTTGCCAACTACAAGTCGCATGCGGACTCTTTATCTTTCCTATCTTTCCAAGCCGTCGGGGGATCGTCTCATCTACCGGACCATGGCCCGACGTAGAGTCCAAAGTATCTTGGAGCTCGGCGTCGGCGTGGGGCAGCGGGCAATGCGGATGATTGAAATCGCCGCCCGGTTTCATTCTACACCGGATGTCCGGTACGTCGGGATCGATCCATTCGAGGGCCGATCGGCGATGGACGGCCCCGGCGTCACGCTAAAAATGGCCCATCGGCTGCTGCACGCCACCGGGGCCCGGGTGCAATTGATTCCCGGCGACCCGTTCGCGGGCCTGTCGCGGACGGCCAATTCGCTGGGAAAGGTCGATCTGTTGGTCGTTTCCGGCCGGCTCGACCCGCAACAGCTTGCCAAGGCATGGTTCTACGTGCCGCGGCTGCTACACGAGCAGTCGGTGGTGCTGATGGAGAAGCAACTGCCGGGCGGGCATACCTCGGTTCGGTCCGCGGCCGACGACGAAATCGAGACGCTCGCCGCAGCCGCCGCCGGTCGACGGGCGGCTTGACAACGGGTCGCGGAGCACGCTGGGTGGCTGGTGGCTGAGCGCAGCGGTGCCCCAGACCGTGAGAAACTGGGGCACCGCTGCGCTATGCCCCAGCCACCCCCCCAATCCGCACTTGCGTGGCACCCGGTCGCCGAATCCGCTCTCTCCGGCTATAATTGTGGAAGTTGCCACCACATCGCCCTGAGACCGGACCGATGGACGATTCAACCGAAACCCCCCGCCACGCCTCGGGCGACGATCTGACGCTGGACATCGCCCCGCGCCATGGGGCGGCCGTCACTCCGTCGGATGATACGCATTCTGACCGGGTGGCACAGGGGCAGGTGGAGTTGATCGAGGGCAGCGGGCCCGAGATGACCCGGGAGACCGAGTCGCTGTTGCGTGGCCGGTTGCGGTTGGCCGCCCTGGTGATGTTCTTCGGCTTCCTGGTCTTTCTGCCGCAGCACGTCTTTCAGGGGAGCTCGTTTGCCAGATCCGGCGGCGTGTTCCTTTTCTTCTCTCACCTGTCGGTGACGATCGTGCTCGGTATGGTCGGCATCTTGTTATGCCGCCGGTGCGGGATCTCGTTGGCGCGGCTGCGATGGGCCGAGCTGATTACGTTTGGTGTGCCGGCCGCGTTCCTCGTCGCGCTGCAGCACATCACCATCCTTCGTCAAAGCACGGAACTCGCCCGGATCCATGACGCACTGATCCATGGCGAGGTCGAATGCAACTACGCCTTTCTGAATCTGCAGGCCGGCATGTGGTTGGTGCTGATCTTCACCTACGCACTGTTCGTTCCCAACACCTGGCGGCGTGCCGCGGTGGTTATCGGCGTGCTGGCGGCCACACCGATCGCGATGGTCCTGATGATGATGTTGCGCCACGAGGAGGTCTACGAGGCGTTGCCCGTGGGCGAGCTGACCGGATTCGCGTTGTCCATCGTGGTGGCCGCAGTGACGGGCCTGTTCGGGGTGGATACGATCGGTTCGTTGCGGCGTCAGGCCTTCGAGGCCCGGCAGTTGGGCCAGTATCGGCTCACCCGAAAGATCGGCGCCGGCGGGATGGGGGAGGTCTATCTGGCCGAGCACCAGATGCTCAAGCGGGCGTGTGCGATTAAGCTGATCCGGCCCGGCAAGGCGGGCGATCCGAAGGTGCTGGCCCGGTTCCAACGCGAAGTCCGCGCGACGGCCAAGCTCTCGCATTGGAATACGGTCGAAATCTTCGACTACGGAAACACCGAGGACGGCACGTTCTACTACGTGATGGAATTTCTCCCCGGGCTGAGCCTGCGGGATGTCGTCGACCGCTTCGGGCCGCTGCCGCCCGAACGCGTGATCCACCTGCTCAGCGGGGTGTGCGACGCCTTGGAGGAGGCCCATGCCGCCGGGTTGATCCATCGCGACATCAAGCCGGGTAATATCTTCGCGGCACAGCGGGGCGGCGTCTACGACGTGGCCAAGCTGCTCGAC
>JABMRB010000686.1 GCA_013202865.1 Candidatus Nealsoniibacteriota bacterium
GCTCCAGGCAGAGGACGGTGAGAAGGCCTTGGAGTTGTTCGAGGCGGAGCCGCCCGACTTTGTCTGCCTCGACGTCATGATGCCCAAGCTCAGCGGATACGACGCGTGCAAGAGGATGCGTGCGACGCGGCCGCTGGTTCCGATCATCTTCATCAGTGCCAAGTCGGAAGAAATCGACAAGGTGATCGGGCTGGAGTTGGGTGCCGACGATTTCATCGTCAAGCCGTTCGGCGTGAAGGAAGTGGTGGCACGCATCCGGGCGGTAACGCGGCGATGCCGGGCTGCGACGGAATCGGCCGGGCTCGGCTCGTTCCGCATGGGCGACATGGAGGTCTTTCCCCGCGAGCTTCGCGCCCGCCGGGGCAAACGGGCCATCGAGCTGAGCCTGCGCGACGTGAAGCTGCTAGAACTGTTCTATCGCTGCCGCGGCGAGGTCCTCGACCGCAACACGATCCTCAACCATTGCTGGGGCGAAGACTATCTACCCAACAGCCGCACACTCGACCAGCACATCTCGCAATTACGCAAACGAAT
This sequence comes from Candidatus Nealsoniibacteriota bacterium, assembly GCA_013202865.1. Classification (GTDB taxonomy): domain Bacteria; phylum Planctomycetota; class Planctomycetia; order Pirellulales; family Thermoguttaceae; genus JABMRB01. The sequence continues at coordinate 535 of JABMRB010000686.1, forward strand.
CGAGATCTCATCCAAGCAGCCCAAGCTGATCCGCACGGTCCACGGCGCCGGGTATCGATTCGAAGGCTGAGCGGGAATTCTTGTAGGGTCACCCCACATACTCAGGAACTCAAACTGTAAGCGCGCCCAAACGCTTTGCAGCTCGATGCTTAGGTCGCCCCCACCTCCGCGCGCTAACCGGCGTGAGACCGCCGACAGGCGGCTGAGAGTCCCAAGTACCCGTGGCGCGTGAGATGCGTCAGAAGACCACCCATTTCTCGGAGCCGTCGCCGGAGCCGGAACTCGCCTGCTGCGCGCATAGGCGCCCCCACCGGCGCCGCCAACCACAAATCGCTGGGCGCGCGTCGGTGTTCACGACCGACGCAAGAAATGACAATTTGCGAAGTGCATTCGGTGGCGCACACCGACGCGTCCTGAAACGAGGACATGCAGCACGCTCGAGTTGGCCACCACCCACCGACAGAAGAGGCAGCCCGTATTCTTACGGAGTTGTTATCGTATCCATCTCAAGCCACCTTGCGACCGCAGCATTCGCTTTTCGCGCCGCTTATCGCACGCGTGCCGGCCACGCTGTAGGAATTCCCCCGGGGTGTGTCGCAGGCCGTTAGTGTGAGGCGGGCGTCGGCAAAGAGCGCGTCCACTTCGTCGCGGCGATAGTATCGGGCAAGTTGCGGCGTGAGTTGGTCGTAGACGGTGCTTACCACGTCGTCGAACGTCAGATTGCTGAGGAAATCGAAGTAGCCGGCCATCGGCAGCCGGCCGGTGCCGTCGCGTCGAGTTCCCCACCAGCGGTTGGTGGCGTGGGCGTGGGCCCAGACGGGAACCGCCAACATTCGCGAGAGCAACAGCAGCAGCTTCGTCGGCAGGTGCGGGCAGAGTTTTCGCAACGGCCTGACCATCGAGAGATACAACTCGTTGCCTTCCTGCCCGTAGAGCCAGACGGCAATCTTGCCTTGCGGCCGCAGCAGCGTACCCAACTCGCGCATTCCCCGCACGGGATCGTCCAGGTGATGGATCACCCCCATGCTGGCAATCAGGTCGAACACACCCGGTCTCAGCGGCGGTTGCAGGATCGATCCTTGAACGACGGTAACGTTCGGTAGATGTCGCGTGTTGAGCCAACTGTTGTGTACCGAGCAGGAGTAATCCATCCCGATCACGCGGCGGCTACCCATCTCGGCCATACGCCCCAACCAGCGTCCGTTGCCGCAACCGGCGTCGAGCACGACCCGCCCGGGAAAATCGTCGCGTTGCAGCACGGGAAAGAACGTGAAGAAGAGTTCCCGCGAGGCCACGAATCCTTCGCGATAATCGAAGATGTCCCATTCCTCACCGAAGGCGGCGACGGTCTGGTCCTCGGCCGAACTGACCGGCTGCAGCGTCAAGTCGGGCACGCCCCGGCGGATCGGATACTCGCGCCCGGATGCGCCGCGTAGCGACCCGGCCATCACCTCGCCGTCTTCGCAAACCGCGTCGCGCAATTCGACGGGTGAACCGGTCTCGGGACACAACAGGTATTCTAACGCCCAAAGCTTCATGCGACTCTCCGTGTGGGCAGCGAGTGGGGTGCGGCGGTTGAAGATTCGGCAGCCTGCGGCAGCCGCGCGATCATGCAATTGGTGATCCCCACGAGCGGGATCCGGTAAGGCACGCGTCGAAGCAGGGGAAAGATCGCTCGCGGTGTCTTGTTCGGAAAAAGGCATCCGCCGCGCGAGAAGTGCGTCACTTCCAGCGACGCCGCTGCCGCTTGGCTTAACATGTAGCGCTTCGAGAAGCGGAGCACCCAGCGATGGGCCGGATCGAGCCGGGCGAAGAGGTGCTGGGCCGGGTTGACGGGGTTCGGCTCGCAGGCGATCACCCAACGACGCGACACGCGGCCCATCTCGGCCAACACGCGGTGCGGCTCCGAGACGTGGTGCAGCAGTTCCCAGGCAAAGACGAGGTCGAACGAGCGGTCTTGAAACGGCAGCCGGAAGGCGTCGACTTGCAGCCGCCGGTCGCCCTGATGCCGTCGAAGCATCGTCAGCGAGCCGTCGCAGGCGGTTACGGCAACGTGCTTGGGTGCGTAGAGCGTCGAGAACCCGTCGCCGCAACCGACGTCCAACGCGGTGCGGACCGACGCCACGTCGAACCGCGAAGCGAGGTACCGCCACCGTTGCTCGGCAAAGCAACGGACGATCGGGTCCTGCGGCGAGCGGAATCCATGCCCGTCGTCCTCCCAGTATTCCGCCTGCAGCGAGTCGTCCAGCTCCGCCGCCGGTGCGGCGGTTTCCTCTGCGCGCAAGGCACTATCGCGAGGCACCATGCGCACGATCCCGTCGACCACGGGAAACTCGGCGCCGCAAGAGGCGCAGCGCAATCGCTTCGTGTCCGGGGCACCGGCAACGCAACTCCGGTGCAGGTGCGTGCTGAGACACTCGACACAACGCAGATCGGAGATATCTTCCATGACCGGTCTCTTCGCTTCTTGTCGCAATGCAAATCAGGCCGCGCGGCGGGGGCGACTCGATTCGACGTTACTTTCGATTTGACTCGGGGTCGACGGAGCCGCACGCGGCAGCTTGCGCCGCCCGACCGCGGCACCCAGGATTGCCTTGCATCCCTGCCAAAGGAACGACATACCCGTGCGAGCCAGGCCCAGCGGCCCGACGTGCCGGACGAACTGCCACAAAACCCGGGGCCTGCCGTACCACGACAGCATTGCGCGGACGTACCAGTAGTAGACACTCCCGACCGTCATGCCGTCGGGTACGAACGTGACGCGCGTCATCGTGGCGGACCGGTAGTTCAGATCGGCCGAGCCGTGTTCGGCAATCTGGGGATAGTCGGACGTACCGGGTACGGGCGTGTAGAAGATCGGCACGAAATGGGCCAGCGGGATGCGCTTCGCGAAGCGGATCGTATCTTTGATCGTTGCCGGTGTCTCGGTCGGCCCGGCAATAATGAACGACCCGCAAGCGTTGATTCCGTGTTTCTTGCAGAGCCGCGTGGCCTGTTCGAGGTCTTCCAGGTTCAACGCCTTGCGGTATCGCTTCAGTACGTCGGCGTTGCCGCTCTCCATGCCGAACCAGATCGCCCGGCATCCGGCCTCGTACATCAAGGCCGCCAGTTCGTCGTCGATGCAATCGGCCCGGGCGTCGCACGACCAGGTCAGATCGAGCTGCGATTCTTTCAGGCGCCGGCACAACTCGTCGATCCGCTTGCGTTGTAGGGCCAGATTCTCGTCGTAGATCGTCAGGTCTCGAATGCCGTACTCGCGGACAAGGAAAGTGACCATGCTCATGATGTAATCGACGCTGTAGCTACGGAACCGTCGCCCGTGGACGACGTTGTTGCAGAACGTGCATTTGAACGGACACCCGCGCGACGTGACGATGTAGGCCGACGGGAGTCGCGTGCGGCGCGAGGCGGTCGGTTGATAGGTCGTGACGTAGTCGGGCAACAAGTGCCATGCCGGCAACGGTAGCACATCGAGGTCCTCGACCGGTTCGCGCGGGGTCGTCCGGCGGGGGCCGTCCGGCGTGCGAATCATCAGCCCGGCAACGTCGGCCGGGTCCCGATCTTGCTCCAACGCCTGCAGCAGTTCCACGATCGTCACGTCGCCTTCGCCCACGACACCGAAATCGAAGGCGGGGAAGAGGTCCATGGTCTCCTCGGGAAGCGTGCTGACGTGGATGCCGCCGATGATGATCGGCACGTTGGGCAGCCGCGTTTTCAACCCGGCGGCCGTGGCCCCGCTGGTATGAATGAACGCCGTCATTGAGGTGAAACCGACGAAACGCGGCGCGGCCGCCACGATCGTTTCGACCATCGCGTCCGCGTCCAGGCGGTGTGCCGCCCCGTCGACAATCTTGACCGTATAGCCGTGCTCGATCAACACGGCACCCAGATTCAGCAGGTTCAGCGGCGGACGCGGCGCGCCGGCCGCCGAGAGCAAGCCGAATTCCTGCTCGGGGCTCGACGGCGGATTGACCAGGACGACGTCCACGGTCTCGTGACGTTCGGTATCGGTTGGCATTGGGATTATCTCGTTTGAGAGTTGGTTACTGTTGCCGCTTGCGGCTTAGCAATGTCCTGCGAGAAACTGCTAAGCCGCAAGCGGCGCCGCGTTGAGCGTCCTCGGTCCGATCGATCCGCACCAGCACGGTCGTGGCGTTCTGGAATATCACGGCGTCGGATCGAGCCAACGAGGGGGCCACTTGCTCGCGCCGCAACACGAGCAGGTCCACTTGCATGGCCTCCGCGGCCGCGACGGCTTTCGAGGACGTGATCGGCCACGTCAGGTGTTCCTCGGCACGGTCGAGCGTGGCGCGGCACCGCAGGAAGGCGTCCGGATTGGCGTATAGCAAGGGCCCCAGATCTTTGTGAAGAAACGCCAGCGGGACGTGCGCCTGCCGCAGGTACAACGGGCCGCTGACCACCTCGTGCGGCATGCGCACGCTTTGCAATGCGCGAAGCATCTCGAAGTCGTCGACGAAGTCGCCTTCCGGTTCACCGCGCAACAGCGCGTAGTTCTCGTCGCACCGCCGGCCCAACTTGCGGAGACTGCGGAAACAGGCTCCGCCGTAGAACACCACGATGATCAGGACGGTCGCCACCAGCGGACCGCTAAGGCGACATTGTCCCACGCTCGCCAGCCGGCCCCAGGTCAGCCGAACGGCCAGCGGCCACTGTGGCGGGCCCATCGCCAGCCGAATCTCGCGTAAGGCAACCCCGAGCGTTGCCAGGAGGAAAACGTCGACGTAGCGGAAGTTGCGGACCAGATCGACCTGGAACGGCAAACGCCCCAACCGCGCGGACACGGTGAAGTCGACCGCCGGTACCGCCAGCATCACGATGCCGAAACCCAAAGCCATCCCACCCAGCAGACGGACCGGGCGCCGGTGCCGTCGATACGCGACCAGCCAGACGACGGCCGCCATCCCCGGCCAGAATCGTGCGTGCTCCACCAGATAGGACGCCATCTGGCCGACGCACACCGACAGGTCGAGAAAACCGGGGTTGAGGTACTCGCGGGCGAATTCGTATACGGTGGCGGTCGTCGTGCCGTCGACGACCGTGCCCGAGTATTTCGACATCCAGATCAACGTGTAGGGCAACATCGTCGCCAGCGCGGCGGCGGCGCCGACCACACCCCAGCCGAGCCGTTTCAGAGGTCGTCCGCGGCCCGCAACGACCGCCCCGGTGAGAATCGCGCCGGTCAACGCCGGAGAACTCACCGGATGGACGTAGAACAGCAGGGCCGACGCGGCGGCGGGAATCCACCACCGGTTCGGTCTTCGCAAGTAACGCAGTGCCAGCAGCAGCACCCAGGGCAAGAGCGCAGCATAGACCGTGCGCGGGATAATCACCGTCGGTGCCCAGTTTTCAACCGGTGGATACGACGCCCGAAAGAACCACAGCCCCAGCGCCGCCGTGTGGGCAAACAGTTCCGAGCCGGAGATCGTCCGAAACAGCCGGTAGTAGCCAAACAGGCCCACCAGCGTGCAGAAGAAGGCCAGCAGGGCCCGGTTCGTGTCGTAGTGAAAACCCATTCGGCCGAACGCCTGCACGCCATACACAAACGCCGGCGTATACCAATCGAAATTCACCGGATCGCAGAGGAACGCGTCGCCCGCAAACGTTTCGGGTGAGTTCGCGCCGGCGGCAAAGCCGTTGATGTTTGCCCTGTCCGAACTCATCTGCGAGACGGGCGAGCCGGGATAGAACGCAAAGAAGCTGACCTGGGCCAGCAACAGAAACGTCGAAAGGCGGAGTTCCGCAAACAACTGACGCCGCCGCCGATCGGGCGGGGCGATGCGCACTCGCCGGATCTGTCCGCAGAGAATCGCTGCCGAGAAGATCGCCATGGCCAACAGCCCGTAGACGTAGAAGGCCCGTCGCGACGGCACCTGCTCGAATCGGATCGCCAGACGCTGCTCCGCCGAGTCGAACGTGGGCCGATCGATCGTGAAACGGCAACCTTCCTTCTCCGTCCACAAAACGCCGCGGCGGTTCAGGCTCAGCGTGGATTGCTGCATCAGCGCCGGAGCTAAGGTTCGGCCGGTTGCCATGTCCACCAGGCAGGCCCGCGCCGGTTCGCCGTCCCAGTGCAGCCCTCGCGGTGGAAGTCCTTTGGCCAAGTAGCCGCAGATCACCTCGTCCTGCGCGACGATTTCGGCCCGACTCAACGGAACGTCGATCTGCGAGACGTCGCCGAGCGAGCGAAACTCGACGCCGGCGACGGCCGCCAAGGCGACCGACGCGGCCGCCAACAACCACCCGGCCACCCGCAGTCGCTTGCCTTCGGTCGGCCGACTATCGTCGGCGCCGCCCGGCCGCCGCCCGACGGAAGCATCGGACTGCGGTCGACTCGACCGGCAGGGAACACCAGCGGCAACGGACACGCAAACTACCTCGGCAAGTGCCTGAACGACCGCCTTGCAGGCCGCCGTCCGCGGAAACGAACTCCAAGTTTGAGCCCAAAAGTGGGAGGCGAATCTTACCAGGGTCTTCTAGTCCCACAAACACCAATAAATAGGGGTGCCCACACACGCCATAAGGGGGAGGCAGATCCGCGTAGCTACGCTCGCCGGAGGTGGTTTTCAAGGGCAATGGCCCACGGTCTGGCGACCGTCGCTACCGAGTCCACACAGGCGAGACGCCTGTGCCACTGTGGAGGTTGCAACAACCGCCCGACCTACGCCACCCGGGGCTCGAAGGCCGCTGCCGGGGCGACGTTTGTCTGGGATTGCCCCTTGGCACGCTCGAAGTAGAGCACGTCGGCCCGGCTCTCGGAGAGTCTCAAGATAAACCCCCGGGCGACCAGCGAGCCGATCAGATGGGACGTTGCCTCGTCGCCGACGATCCGCGGGTGGACCTCGACGCAGATCTTCTCGACGCACTGCAAGTCGACGCTCGGATCGGCCAGATCGACCTCGGCGCCTTCGATGTCCACGACCAGGAAGGTCGGCCGGACTTGCCGCATCAGCGAGTTGAACGAGACGGACTCGACCTTCGTCTCTTTGATCTCCCGGTTCCCGGACGTGGTGCGATGATACCGGCTCGAACCGACGTACTGCTCGGCGACGAAGAAGTCCTGCTGCCCGCCGTGCAACGAGACCATCTTCATTTCCAGGTGCGGGCTGACGGAATTGAGCTTGAAGTTCTTGCGCAACGCCGGCTCCATGGCCGCATTGGCCTCGAACGTGTGAACGCGGTCTGAACCGACCGTCTTGCAGCAGATGATCGTGATCATGCCGATCCCGGCACCGATCTCCAGCACGACGTCGTCGGCGGCCAGATTGCGTCCGACGATCTCCCGCTCTTCCAATTCGTTGCCGTCCTTGTAGAGCGCCTTGCGGACCCTTGGCGAAAGGCAATCGTGGGCAAGGGAGAGGGTAATATCGCCGTTACGGATGGTCTTGGGGCGAAAGGCCTTGCGACACTGGTAGGCAAGCCAACTTGGCATCGTTCGACTCCTTGATCTGAGGCTCAACGCAGCCGGTCGTCGAGCGCCGGCGGCGAGGGATCTTACCAGGGTCGCCCGGCTCCACAAACACCAATAATTTGGGCCCTTTTTCAGACGCGATGCAGGAAAGGGGGCCGTACGGAAAGATCCAAACGCCCCCCGACTGCGTTCGGGGGGGAAGACGATGGGGTAACGCGGTGACAGCGGAAAACGGAGAATGGAAAGACGGGAAAGGGGGGAAGCGGGAAAAAAGAAAGAAGAATTGGCGTTCGCAGGGTAATGCTTTTGGACAGGATTGACACGATGATCAGGATAAACGGGAAGAGAGAAAAATGGAGAGAATTGGTCTTTCATCCTGTCCATCCTGTTATCCCGTCAAGATGCGTAAAGGACGTCGGCCAAGCACTCCCGCGAGGCCCGTTCTCGGCAGGATCGGACAGCTTGGATGTAACTAAGCCTTGCATTACCGACTCGCCCGTACGAAAATGGCTATTCTCAATCCGGCCAATAACCACCAGGACCCTCAAAGGACTCGCCGTCATGTCGAAACGAAAGAACCGCCGGGGCTTCCTGCGAGATTTCACGCTGATCGCCGCCGGGGCGGGCGGTGGACTGGCCGGCGGGTTGGTGCCGCTGCGGTCGACGGCCATCGAGCCGATCCCGCGTGGCGGCCCGGCCAAGTTCAAGTTCAGTCTCGCCGGATACAGCTACCGCGGGCTGTTGACCGGCAATCCGCCTGAACTAACGCTCGACGACTTCATCACCGATTGTGCCCGGATGGGACTGGAGGGCACCGAGCCCACCTCGTACTACTTCCCCAAGGAGGTCACGCCCGAGTATCTGCGCCACTTGAAGCATCTCGCCTTCCGGTTGGGCCTCGACGTTTCCGGCACGGCGGTGGGCAACGATTTCTGTCATCCACCGGGTCCGCAGCGCGACGGGCAGATCGCGCACGTGAAGCAGTGGATCGACTACGCCGAGATTCTCGGTGCCCCGGTGATCCGCATCTTTTCCGGCCGGCCCCGCAGCGACCAGACGCCCGACGAGGCCCACAAGCTGGCCGTGGCTGCGACCGAAGAGTGTTGCGACTACGCCGGCAAGCACGGCGTGTTTCTGGCGTTGGAGAACCACGGCGGACTGACCGCAACGGTCGACGGCATGTTGCGGCTGATCCGCGACGTGAAGAGCCCCTGGTTCGGCGTGAACCTCGACAGCGGCAATTTCCACGGCGAAGACCTCTACGGCGATCTGGCCAAGATCGCCCCCTACGCGCTCAACTGTCAGATCAAGGTGGTCGTATCCGGCCCCGACCGCAAGAAGGTCCCCGCCGATTTCCGCCGTCTGGCCAAGATCCTCACCGCCGCCGGCTACCGCGGCTACATCGTGCTGGAATACGAAGAGTCGGGCGACCCGCGCATGGAGTGCCCCAAGTACATCGACCAGTTGCGCGAGGCGTTTGCGTAGCGGCAGTGGCACAGGCGTCCCGCCTGTGGCCCGCAAGGATTGACGATGCCACCACATAGCGGTATCCTTACTAGCATCTTGCCAACCGTCTGTCGGCAAATGGTAGTCGGGGTAGAAAAATAAGTTATCTGGCTCGATGATTGAAAGGTGCTACGGTGTTCTTTGAGTACGAGACTCTTTTCTACAGACCCCGCAATGGACGTTGAAACACAATTCTGGTCGCTGGTCGAAACTGCGAACCAACTCGACGAAGAATCGTGGCGCATCCTCAACGACGATGACAGTGAGCCGGTCGATTCTAACCGAATGGTTGAACCAACGTATTTGGCAATCTGCAAGTTGGTCTCAGATCATCCGGAGATGCGAGATGTCTTTGTTCGTTGTTTTTCCGATCTTGTACTGTTAGAACGTAAGTCACCTTGGATGCTCGTTCCATTTTGCATGCGAGTGCTCAAGATGCCAGAAATAAGAGACACACTTGGTCGCGAAATGGACGAGAACCGTGGAACCGCGCGTTACGCTTCGCTAATGAATTATTGCAGCTCCGTTATGCACGCTTACCTTGATGAAGTGTGGGAGAATGCAATCGCATTCGATCACTTTGCGCACGAACTCGGTTCACAAGACTGACCATGCATCATGGGTGGCCAATGGGGCCAATGGGGTCAGGGCGGTAATAGGTATTAAGCCGGTAGCCCGATGATTTTCCGCAGTAGGCTATGCCATTGGGTAAGACTTGTGGCTCTTCCGGAGAATCTGTGGGTGAATTGAGGGCAGTTTGAGGGATTGGAGTTCAGGTTTTCTGAGGAGAGGGAGGACAAAAAGAATGAGAATGGATGTGGAGAAGAATAGGCCCC
>JABMRB010000687.1 GCA_013202865.1 Candidatus Nealsoniibacteriota bacterium
CATTACGGCTGAATTCTTGCGAATCCAGCTACGGGTAAATCACTCCCCTAACCGGTATCATAGACGATAACGCCCTACAGGACAACAATTATCGGCGACTGCCGGGGGGTTGCCCTCCCGTTAGCCCTAGGGGATAATTACCGGGAGGCAGACACGGACAACGACCGCCAAACACGGGATGGAACCATGAAGCTGCAACAACTCGCCAGTTTGGTATATGCCGCTGCTGTGGTGACGTCGCTGGTCAGTTTGCTCGTACTGCCGCTGTGCGGTGCCGAGCCCGAGGAGCCCGACGCGGCCGAGGAGGCCTACGATCGGGCGATCGACTGGCTGGAGAAGGCCGACTTTGAAAAGGCCCTGGCGGCGTTCAGCGAAGCGATCCGGCTCGACCCCAAGTTCACCGAGGCCTACGTCTCGCGCGGCTGGGTCTATCAGGAAGTGGGTGAATTGGGTAAGGCGGTCGCCGATTACGACCGGGCCATCCAGCTCGACGCCGACAACGCCGAGGCCTTCTGCAACCGGGGTAACGTCTATTCGGAAACCGGCGAAACGAAGAAGGCACTGGCCGATCTGGCCGAGGCGATTCGGCTGGACCCGAAGCTGATCGAGGCTTACCTGGTCCGCGGATGGCTCTATTCGGAGACCGATCAACTGGAAAAGGCGGTTTCCGACTACACGCAGGCGCTGGGCCTGGAGCCGGCGAATCCTTTCGCCCGCTACGGCCGCGCGCTCTGCTACAACGCAACCGGCGAGTTCGACGAAGCGATTACCGATCTCGACGCGGCGATCGAGCAGGAGCCGGAAGTGGCCGAGTTTTACGGGATTCGCGGTGTTGCCCATCTACACAAACGGGCCTACGACGCGGGCGTCGCCGACCTGGAAAAAGCAATCCACCTGAACCCGGACGACACGGGGGCGGTCTACCAGCCCCAGGGCACGCGAGAGCTTTCCGACGAGGCACTCGAACACGGCCGCACGCAGCTCCGCCGGATGTTGCAGGACCGCCCGGCCATGGCGACGCACGGGGAGGACGCCGGCGTGTTGGGGGCGTGGGCCGTGCGGAAATTCGCCGGCGGTGACCTCAGCCTGCTGATCGACTGGGACCCCGAGTTGCCCACGCACTCCGAGGCCGAGCACGTAGCGCCGATGCGTGGCCGTCGGGCACGAATCCGTGTACACCCCAAGTATCTGGATGAGCCCGACGAGGAAAAGGACCGGCCGTTCGAGGAGTTGTGGTCCAACGCCGTCTACGAACTGCACAACCTGGGGTTCGCCCGCGATTTTGTCGAACTGCACAACGACGCGTTTGCCGGGGAGGTTTCCAAGGAGGAGTTCGTGGCCGGGATCTTGCAGTTGGAGCATCTTGCGGCGCAACAAACCCGGGCCTTCTACGCGCGAGTCTATCTGCCCTGGGCCAAGGAGCAGAAGCTGGCAACCGACCCGTCGTTGTGGTTTGCCGATTGGTGGGAAACGGCCGAAGAGGCGCTGGCCGACTTCGACGACCCGACGCTCTACCCCTGGAAGCCTTACGCCCGGCAATACGATTGGGCAACCGTGCGGCGGGAGTTTCGCGACGAGAAACACGCCCCGGCCCTGAAGTTGCTGCTGGAGATGGCCGGCGACAAGGAGTACGCCGAGGAGCAGGCTCGGGTCCACGTCTGGATCGCCCATTGCCGGCTGAAACTGGGTGAAACGGACGCGGCCCTGAAGGCCTTCACCGAATCGTTGCGGCTGGAGCCGGACAACGTCAACGTCTATCACGATCGGGCAGTGGCCTACGAGATCAAGGGCGAGCTGGACAAGGCCCTGGACGATCTCAACGAGATGGTCCGTCTGACCCCCGACGACCCGGACGCCTACCTCGCCCGGGCCCGGATCTACGAGAAACAGGACGAAAAAGCCAAGGCCGAGGCCGACCTCGCGAAGGCCAAGGAGTTGAAGGCCGCTGAGGAGAACCCGACGACGCCCGAGAAGAACGGGGCGGAGAAGGAATAGACACAACGTATTGTTTAGCGGGCGTTTCTCACAAAGGTTCGTAGTGAC
>JABMRB010000688.1 GCA_013202865.1 Candidatus Nealsoniibacteriota bacterium
ACTATCCACTATCCACTATCCACTACTCCCCCCAACTCCCTCCATGCCAACTCGGGCGTCATCCGGGCGGTGACTTCGAGGGTCTCGATTGTGGCGCCTCGGCTGCGATAATGCTCTAACAGCGGGGCCGTGCGGCGGCGGAAGATCGCCAGCTTGTTGTGGATCGCGCTCGGGTCGTCGTCTGCTCGTTCGGTGCGGTCGCCGCCGACGTTGGTGCGGATGCGGCGGATCACGGTCGCGGTCGAGCACTGCAAGCGGATCAGTGCGTGGACGTCGAGGATCGCGTCGATAGAGCGGGCCTGCCCGACGTGACGTGGCAGTCCGTTGAGCAGGATCTGTGCCTGCCGGTCGACACGTTCGGCGGCCATGAATCGGCGCAGGACGCGCTCGGCGATCGAGAACTGCTCGTCTTCGAGCAACGCACCGCTTTGCAGCACGCCGCGGAGTAGTTCGATGTCTTCACGGCCGATCAGTTCGTCGGGCCGGTTGCGGGCAACGACGTCGCGGAGGTTCTCGCCGAAATCGAAATGCAGGCAAGCGTTTCCCCGGAATCCACGTTGCCGAATCGTCTCGCCAAGCGGCGTCTTGCCGGACCCGGTCGGGCCGAGCAGCACCATGGCTCGAGGCTTCGAAGGTGAACTCGGCTGCGCATCGCACGAATCCGTGCCTTGCGAGTCCTGGGCCATCGGTTGATCTCCCCGAATGCGGGGTCCCCAACGGCAGTCGGTTCCACCCCTTCTTCCCCCCCGAACGCAGTCGGGGGGCGTTGGGGAAAACTCACCACTCACCGGCGAGATCCCTCCTCGATCGCCTCCAGACGCTCGAGTTCCTTTTCGTCGAGTTCGTGAGCATGCCCGTCATCGTCGTGAGAATGCTCCGCCGGACTCGTGGCATCTTCTCGCGGCACCGACCGCACCGTGGTCGACTTCGTCGACCCTCGGCGAGGTCCACCGTAGATTTCGCCCATGTCGACCTCCTCGCCGCCGTTGCGAGTAAAGAACGCCTTCAGAGTGTCTCCGTCGATGTATGACGGAATGAAGTGGACCGCCCCGTCGCACATCGCCGCGTTGAACCCGCCGGGGCGCATACCGATCAGCCCCGCCATGGGTCGCTTCTCGTCGATCTCGAAGTCGTCCGGCTTGGTCCATGGCACGGCTATACTGTCGTTCGCTTCGACCAGCATGATTGTGGTGGACATTCCGTCGCGTAAATGCGCCGCGCTGACTTTCTCCGCGCCGGGGAAGGCCGTGTCCTTACCGCGGACGGTCAGGTAGTTGGTCACTCCCTTGTCGCCCATGCTGTTGGGCGACTGGTAGACCTGGGGCATGGTTTGAGCCAGCTTCTTGTTGTGCGCGCTGTCCCACGGTTCGTCGAGGTGGAATTGCTCGTACAACGCCTGTTCGCCGACGTACGGCAGGATCTTCACCCGCCAACTCAACAGCGGCTTGCCGTCCTTGTCCGTGCTGTAGGCGGCCGGGAAACTGTCGTGGGCTACAAGATGATTATGCATTGCGACGGTGATCTGCTTCATGTTGTTCGCCGACTGCACGCGCCGTGCTGCCTCGCGGGCCGACTGGATAGCCGGCAACAGCAGCGACACCGCAACCGGCGCCGTGGAGCCGATGCTGCCGCCGGGCAGGGTTTGCCGGCTGATCAGTTCGACGCCCGCCTTGTTGCGACGCACCTCGGTCACGCCGGGCCGCAGGTGCTTGGCGATCGCCGAGGCCGGCGGCAGCGGACCGATCGTCACGTCGATCCCTTCCCGCTGCAACTCGCCGAGGCCCATCTGCAGGAACATCGGCACCAGCGGATAGACTAACTCAAACAGCGCAGGCACGTCCATGTACGCCATGGCCAGCGGCCCTTCGCCGCCGGTCAGCGACTGGGCCACCTGCGGCACGGCCGTGATCGACTCCTCGGCCGGGCCACGCGACAGGTAGGACTTGATGTTCTGCGGGAACGGCGCCACGATCAGGTGCTTCTCCGTCAGGCACCACGAGGGGGCCAACGGGAAGTCGTTGTCCCGCGCGTCGAAGAAATAGACGTCCTTGCCGGCAAACTTGAACTCGACGATCCGCGGCGTACGGTTGCTGGGGTTCTGCGACATCTGGGCCTTGGCCAACATCACCAGTTGCCGGTTGGTCGCCGCCAGCTTCTCGGGATCGTCCACCTGGATAACCGCCGTCAAGCCCGTGAATACCAGCCCGCCCTCGCCGGGTGAATTATAGATACACCAGGCGTCGCCCAACGGCTCCAGGATATCGGTACGCAAGTCGATCCCCGTTTCGCGCTTCATCTCGGCCAGCCCGCTCTCGACCTCCTCGCGGGCGCTGGGTTCGATGCTCCCGGCCACGCTAAGAATCGTATCGAGCACGGCGATGGTGTCGAGTCGGGCAGCCAACGCAATCGTGGCGTCGGCGGGGATCGGCTCCAAGTCGGCCGCCGAAAGCGGCTTCGCACCCGCGAAGCTCAGCACGCCGCTCGGCTCGCCGTTGAAACCCAACAGCGTGCGGCTGACGAACCCTTCGCCGTCCAGCCCGGTGACCGACGAAAGCGACGTCACGTTCGTCAATCCTAACGCGCCGAGTGCCTTGACGACCTCGGGGCCGCCCATCGGGGCAAACCGCTCGATCGCGGCACCGAGGTTGATATAGCTGACCGTCGACATCCGCTCGACGGGCAACTGCTCGCGGAGCTCAACGAGCCACGCGGGCGTCTTGCCGGCCATGGCCCGTTGGACGATCCCCTCAATCGATCCTTCACCGATGCCGATCAACAGGTAGCGTCCCTTCATCCCCCAGGTGATCGTGGGGGCCTTGGGGTCGAGCCGAATTTGGTGGAACGTGCTGCCGCCGACCTGCACCGGCTGAACCGCCGCGGGCGGCAAGAAGGCCTTCTGGTACGTTGCCAGCATGGCCGACAGTTTCGCGGCCTCCTCCTTGCCGAGGCCGATGACCGCCCCGCCACGGACGTCGGGCCGTTCGGGGTTGGTGATATCCACGTCGGTGAGGAAGACGGCCGTGGGACGGGTCAACAGTTGTTCAACCGCCCCGATGGCGTCGTCGGCAAGCTTGACGTTGTCCGGTCCCTCCTCGCCGGCAGCCTTGCGGATGGCCGCGATGATCTGCTGCTTGATCTCGCCGATCGTGGCCTGCACGTCCGGCTCGGCCAGGAGTTGCTCGGTCTGGTTCGTGCTGGCGGGGTCCGGCTCGGCCATACCCGACCAGGCGGTGTAGAAGAGGCACTCCTCGGGCGCCACGTGCGCCAACAGCGCGTCTTCCTCGGCCGGCGGCACACCCAGCGGAAGCCCCGCCCCGCCGCTAAGCCCCAACATGATCAGTAACGGCGAAATGCCCATGGCAAGAAAACTGGCGTCCATTGGATATCTCCTATCGAAAGAATGAAAGTGCGTTGTAATTCGTGGGCGGGTTGACTTGGGTTCGGGCGGCTATCGGGGAAGCGGTGCGGCGAGTGGCTCGTCCACCGCGTCGTACCGTTCGGCCGGTATGTCCTCATCGACCATCATTGGTGTATCGTAGACCGCCCTCGACGCGAACAACATCCACGGCAGCACCATCATCGGCGAGCCCATCATCAGACTGCCGCCGGGCAAGGTCTGGTGGCTGACCATCTCGATGCCGGCCTCGTTGCGGCGCACGACGGTGACCGACGGCCGCAGGTGTTTGCCGATCGCCTTGGCCGACGGCAGGATCGAGACGTCCACGTCGATCCCCTCACGCTGCAACTCGCTGGCGATCACCTGGCCGATCATCGGCACGAACGGATAGATCAACTCGAACAACTTGGGGGTGTCGATGTACGACAATGCCAGCGGACCGTTGTCCCCGGCGAGCAACTCGGCGACCTCCGGGACCTCGGCGATCGAGCCGGCCTCCGCGTCGCGGGAGAGATACGCCTTGACGTTCTGCGGGAACAGGGCGACGATCAGTTCCTTCTCGGTCAGACACCATGCCGGGGCGAACGGCACCTCGCCGTCCCGCATGTTGAGAAAGTAGATCTGCTGGCCGGCGTACTCGAGTTGCTCGATCCGTGGCGCCGGCCGCGGCGAATAACTGTTCATTCGAGTCATATCGAGCGTCCTCGCCTCTATGCGGGCAATCTCAGCCCGGGCCAGCGCGAGCAGCTTCTCGTGGACGGCGGAGAGCACTTCATGGTTCTTAACCGGCACCACGGCGGTCAGGCCCGTGAACACCAGCCCGCCTTCGCCGGGCGAGTTGTAGATGCACCAGACGTCGCCGATCGCTTTGAATACGTCGTTGCGGAGGCTGAACCCGAGAAACTCCTCCGCCTCGCCGATCCCTTGCAGCATCTCCTCGTGTGCCCCCGGCTCGACCTTCTCGACCATCGAGAGGATGCTCTCGTAGATGGCGCTGGCATCGGCCCGGGCGGCCATGGCGATCGTCGCATCGCGCGGGATCGGCTTGAGGTCGGCGGCCGAGAGCGGTTCGCCGGCCAGGCACGCCAGCAGCCCGCGAGGCCCGCCGGCACGGCCCACCAGCGTCC
>JABMRB010000689.1 GCA_013202865.1 Candidatus Nealsoniibacteriota bacterium
GGCGACAAGACCGATTTCTTCAACGTCTCCTACGACGTACTCGCCCGGATGGGGACGATGGGTGAAACCCGCCCGCAGCAACACGGCGTACGGCTGGACAGCGGCGAAGAGGGCCGCAGTCCCTATACAAGCTGGATCTGGACGATCAACGGCACGGAGCGGAACATCCTGCAGATCGAACCCAAGACATGGGGCTCGCCCGCGAGCCGCCTGGCCGAGATCATCCACAACGGCCACCCCGACAATGACGGCAAGCCGCGCCTTGACATGGCCGAGGCGGATCGGCGCCGGGTCTACCTCTGGATCGACCTGAACGTACCCTACTACGGCACGTCGGCGTCGAATCACTCGGGCCGGATGGGCAGCCGGCGGATGTTGCCACCCGAGTTGGGGCCGGTGCTCTCGGAGGTCGCCTCGCGGCGTTGTGCCGAGTGCCACACGTCGGGCGTGCCACGGAGGTTCTACACGCGGATGCTCAAGCCGGAGAACAACGGTTTCCTGCTGGCACCGCTGGCCAAGTCGGCCGGCGGCACAGAGGCCTGCGGCCGGGCCGTGTTTCAATCGAAGAACGACCCGGACTATCGCAAGATTATCGAGACGTTCCGCGGTGTGCAAGAGTTATTGAAGAAGCAACCGCGAGCCGACATGCCGGGGTTCGTGATGCCGGGGTGCGCGGTGCCGATGGGAAAGTAGTTTTCAGTTGTCAGTGATCAGTTCTCAGTTTGTGGTTTTGGACTGTGTACCAGTGACAACCGAGAACTGATAACCGATAACTGAGAACTGACAACCATGACCCTACCCGACCAGTGCCAACTAATAATCGACCCCCCCTGTTCCGGCGTATGGAACATGGCCGTCGACGAAGCGCTGCTGGAGTGGTCGGCGGCGACGCGGGGCTGCTGCTGGCGGTTCTACCGGTGGGAGGAACCGACGCTTTCGCTGGGGTACTTTCAGAAGTATGACGATCGGGCCGAGCACGCCGACAGTCGCGATTGTCCGACCGTGCGGCGGTTGACCGGCGGCGGGGCAATCGTCCACGACGCCGAGCTGACCTACAGCCTGATCTTGCCGGCCGAGCATCCGCTGGCCGTCGAGCGGGATCGGCTTTACGCCGTGGTCCACGAGAGTTTGATCGAGGCGGCGGCCGAGCTGGACGTCTCGGCCGGGCTCTGCGGACCGCCGGATGACGATCAGACGGGGGACGATCAGGCGGGGGACGATCAGACGGATGACGATCAGGCGGGGGACGACCGTTTTCTCTGCTTCCAGCGTCGCACGCCGGGCGATGTGCTGATCGCGTCGACCAAGATCGCCGGCAGTGCCCAACGCCGCCGTCGTGGGGCCGTGTTGCAGCACGGCAGTGTGCTGTTGCAGCGGTCGGCCGCGGCCGGGGAACTTGCGGGGCTGGAGGACGTGACCGGCCATGGCCGCCTGGGCGACGAGTTGGCCGACGCCTGGCTGGCAAAACTGTCCGGCCATATCGCCAGAACGTGGCATCGCACCCCCCTATGGGAGCAGCCGCGACGCCTGGCCGAGGAGTTGGCCCGGTCGAAATATGCATCCGACGCGTGGACCCGGCATCGGCGATGCCCGGCGGCCAGGCCCGTTGGCGAATCGTTTTGACTCGGATGTCAATTGTTGCTAGGATCGAGAGAGACGGTTATTTTGTCGGTTTCCCACTCCTTTGGTAGGGTAGGTGATGGAAGTCAAGCTGGTTCTCATTGGTGGAAAGGCCGCGGGCAGAGAGGTGCCGGTCGCGGGGCCCGAGTTCCTCATTGGCCGTTCGGAGGAGTGTCATCTGCGGCCGCAGAGTAGCCGAGTGAGCCGTCGCCACACGATGATCGTGGTGCAGGAGGGCTACGTTGGGGTTCGCGATCTGGGCAGTTCCAACGGCACGTACGTCAACGACGAGAAGATCGACGACGAGAAGGAGCTCAAGAACGGCGACCAGTTGAAGGTCGGGCCGCTGGAATTCGAGGTCCAGTTGGCCGTCCAGGTCGGCGGAAAGAAACGCCCTAAGGTCCACAACGTCCAGGAGGCCGCCGCACGGACCGTCGAGGCGGCCGGCAACGAGGACCTCGACATCACCTCGTGGCTTGAAGACGGGGACGACGACGACGCGGATGTCCCGGCCGTGATGACGATCGACCAACTGCGCAAGAAACGGGCCGAAGAGGCGAAGAAGGCTGAAGAGGAAAATGCCGATAATGAGGAAGAGGGGACCGCTCCCAAGACCGTCGGCCAGTTTGGCGACAAGAAGCCAACCACCGAGAGTAGTCGTGACGCGGCCTCCGACATGCTCAAGCAATTCTACGGAAAGCAGTGACATTCGACGGAGAAGCCGTGGTACAAGCACCCAAACGAGAACGCAAATCGGCCGCCTTGCTGGGGCTGGCGTTCGACAACGAAGACGGCCACACCCGGCTGACCAAGGGGGAGAACTTCGTGCTGGTCGGCGGTAGCCACGATACGCACGCCGTGATGCAAGAGACGGCCGTGAAGGTCAACGAACGACTCGACAAACGGGGTAAACGGCTTGAGGACGTCTCGATCAACGAGCTACGGGACATCTGCCACGAAGCCGCGGGGAAATGACCGTAAGGAAATGACGAAGCACGAATGACGAATGACGAACAAGAGGCAACCACCTCATTTCGTCATTCGTCATTCGTGCTTCGTCATTCTTCAGTGGTCATTCGTGCTTCGTCATTTCTTGGCTGCCCGCAATATCCGCACATTCTGCTCCTCTCGCCTAATCCACAGCCTTTCGCCAGATTGTGGTGCTTTCCCGACCCGATTTTCGGTGCTTTTTGGCAACGATGGTGTATTCTTTCTACATTAACGTTCGCCAAGACACACATATCGGAGGGTTCTATTCGTGGTAGCAACTCGCAAGACGACCAAGAGGACGACCAAGAAGACCACCAAGGCCAAGTCGGCCTCAATGGCCAAGAAGAAGACGACCTCTAAGAAAGCTGTCACGGCCAGGAAATCGCCGACTGCTAAGAAGTCGCCGACCGCTAAGAAGTCGCCGACCGCTAAGAAGTCGCCGACCGCTAAGAAGTCGCCGACCGCTAAGAAGCCCTCTGCCTCAGGGAAGACCGTGGCCAAGAAAACGGTTGCCGGCGACAAACAGGTCACCGTTGACCGCCGCAGCGATTCCGGCCGTCGCCTGTCCACCGCCGATCGTCGCAAGAAGAACGAACTGATGACCGTGGAACGCCGCAAGGCAGCCCGACGGAAAACGCCTCGGCGGCGGCAAATCGACCCGACGACCTGCGAGCGGGACTACACGGGCGAAGAAATCGAGTTCATGAGCGCCATGGACAAATACAAGCGAACCAGCGGGCGGATGTTCCCCACCTGCAGCGAAGTGCTCGAAGTGGTCAGAAATCTAGGCTACCAGAAGCGGCAACCGGGCGAATTGCCCGACCTGCCCGTCGCACCCACCGTACCCACTCTGCCGGTGGAGCAGATCTCGCATTCGGTGTCGGTGTGAAGGTGGTGGGGCAGTGGGGAGTGCGCCGGCAACGCCCCCCGACTGCGTTCGGGGGGGAAAGCAGCGGTTGCCGTATTGTCTCAGATACCCCCCACGTCACTCCCCTGTCGGCCGATTCTCTCTATAATGGACGGCATGGAATTCTCGACGCCCGCGCCGGCAAGCGGCCGGGCGTTCGAGTGCGATGCCACCATTGCAAGTGGAGAAGTCGACATGAGGATGCTGTACCGCCGGCTGGCCGTGGCCGGTCTGTTGCTGAGTTCTCTCATCGCCGCGTCCGGTTCCGCCGCGACGCGCGAACAAGTCGAGGCCGACTGGCAACGGCAAGATCAAGCCCGGCTGAACCGTATCCGCCGTGCGGGGACCATCCCCTTCCCGCAGACGCAGCTTCGCTGGCCTGGACTGCAAGGCTCGCAGCCCAGCGGCCTCGTTGTGCCCGGCTTGCCCGCGCCCGTGTTGGACGGACAACCGGTTCGGCTGGCCAACGGGGCGGCTGACGGCTGGCAGATCGTCTGGCCGAAAGATCTTGCATTGGGCTTCGGTCGCAATCGGCTTGTGCTGGAACTTCGTGCCCAAGGCAAACTCGACCTACCGATGGAGGTGACCGTTGAATCGGTCGTCTTCACGCGGATGCGGCCGGTAACGCAGCCGATCGTTCGCAAGACGATGACGGCCGGCGGCCCGTTTCCCGTCGAGTTCCAGATTACCCACGAAGGCGCGGCCGCCGTGATCGTCACCGCCCGGCAAGGCGGCGTGAGCGTTCGCGAAGGCCGGTGCTTTCTCGTCGCCCCGCTGCTGGAGACGATCGGCCGGGCCGAACGGCTGGCGGCCGATTTCGGTGTCTCGCCACCGGAAAAGCTCGCCAAACTACGCACCCGGGCCGAAGCCCTGGACGCCCGGGAGAAGACCGAGGGAACCGATCCGGGCGTTCGTTCGGCGCTGTGCAACGAGGCCCGATGGACGGCCCGGGAAATCGCATTTGCCAATCCGCTATTCGATTTCGACAGGCTGCTGCTGATCAAACGGTTCACGCAGGAGACGTATCCGGACGTTTGCCTTAACCACATGCCTTGGGTCTCGCGGCCCGGGGGCGATCTCTGCGTGGTCACGGTCGGCCGGCACGATCGCCCAGCCGAGGTCCGCAACCTGCTCGACGGCAAGCTGGGCCCGGGCCACGTCCATGGGGCCGACCTGTAGTGGGACGCCGATCGGGTCGTGTTCGGCTACGCGAAAGCCAAGAGCGACAAGCCGCCGGCCGGTTGGCTCGACCGGCGGACCAACTTCGACCTGCGACGCAACGAGGAGCCGACCCACCTGTTCGAGATCGGCATCGACGGCAGCGGCCTGCGGCAACTCACCGAAGGCCAATGGAGCGATCTGGACCCGACCTACCTGCCGGGCGGCGACGTCGCGTTCGTTTCCGAACGATGTGCTTGCTCGCTGCAATGTAACGAGTACGACAAGGACGAGACCTCCTGCAATCTCTACGTGATGCACGGCGACGGCAGCAACGTCCGGCAAATGAGCGCATCGAAGGACGGCGACTACCTGCCACACGCCTTGGCCGACGGCTCGCTGGCGTACACGCGGTGGGAATATCAGGAGCGAAGCTGGGCCCACATCCAGAGTATCTGGGTAATCCGCCCCGACGGGACCGGGGCCGACGCCCTGTTCAAACAGCATCTGAACAACCCTTGGGCATTGGAGGACATGCGGTCGATCCCCCAAAACGGCAAGCTGGCAGCGGTGGCTACCGGGCACCACACGCTGGCGGCCGGACCGGTCGTGGTGGTCGATCCCGACTCGGGTCTGAACAACCCGGTCGGTATCCGCATTGTCACGCCCGGCGTTCAACCGCCCGAGGGTGGCATGGCCGGCACGACCGTTGCCGAAGGGGGCGTCGTCGACGACGGCGGGTTCTATATGACGCCATGGCCGCTGTCCGAAAAGTCGTTGCTCGTCTCGTACACTTTCGGCAAACAGACCGACGCCACCGGCTACGCCGTCTACCTGATCGACGTCTACGGCACCAAGGAATTGGTCTACCGCGACCCGACGATATCCTGCTTCACGCCAATCCCGCTGAAGCCCCGGCCGAGACCGCCGGTAGTGCCCGACGTAACCGACCGCAGCCTGTCGTACGCGGTCTGCACGTTGGCTAACGTTGCCTATGGTGTCGAGGGCGTCGACCCTGAGCGGATTCGCTACCTCCGTATCTCCAGCCGCGATCAGTGGCCCTACGACAACACGCGGGGCGGGCAGCGGTACGAGCGGGACGTCAAGGCCACGATGATCAACTGGACGCCGGCCCGGGTGATCGGCACCGTGCCGGTCGAGGCCGACGGCAGCGCCAGCTTCCGCGTGCCCGCCGACGTGCCGGTCTACTTCCAACTTCTCGACGAGAACCAGATGGAGCTGCGGCGGATGCGGTCGTTCATCAGTTTCCAGCCGGGTGAGGTCCGCGGGTGCGTCGGCTGCCACGAGACCCGGGCCGTGGCACCGCCGATGACTCACGGCCCCTTCCCGCTGGCGTTGAGGCAGGAGCCGCGGATCCCCACGCCGCCGCCATGGGGCGATCGGGCGATTAGCTTTCTGCGCGATGTGCAGCCGGTGTTCGATCGGCATTGTACCGGCTGTCACGCCGGGTTGAAGCCGGCCGGCGGACTGGATTTCTCGGGGGGATTAACGGCCAAGCACAACCGGGCCTACGACACGATCCTTGCCCGGGGACTCATCTCACGATCGAACGTGGGCGACGACGCCAA
Source organism: Candidatus Nealsoniibacteriota bacterium (assembly GCA_013202865.1). Lineage (GTDB taxonomy): Bacteria > Planctomycetota > Planctomycetia > Pirellulales > Thermoguttaceae > JABMRB01. The sequence goes on from JABMRB010000689.1 coordinate 6,265, forward strand.
GGTAACCCAGCCGCTGGCGTTCGGCTCACACAAGAGCAAGCTCGTCGACGTGCTCCGCGACGGCGCGTGTAGCAAACGGGTGAAGCTGAGCCGCGACGACTGGCTGCGGCTGGTCACCTGGATCGATCTGAACGGGCCGTATCACGACGGTTTCATCAACAAGCGGCCGAAGGTGCCGCCCTACGACATGCCGGCCGATGGCGAGTTGGCCGGCAGGATTGCCGCCGTTCATGCGAAGCGATGTGCGGCCTGTCATAAGCCGACGGACGTGACGCGGATCGACTGGATCGATCTCAACCGGCCCGAGCGTACCCGGTTCCTGACGGCCCCGTTGTCCGGCGAGTCGGGTAAGTGCAAGGAGGCGGTCTACCGAGGCCCGGACGACCCGGACTATCAAATCGTGTTGCAGCTAGTACAAGCCGCCGTAAAGGATGCCCGTGCCCGCCCCCGCCGCGATCTGAAGGCCGTCGAGGGCGGGGGGAACTGAAAAGGTGATTTGGGTTTCATGAATAAGGGGCTACGGCTGCATGGTCTGCAAGCTCCGCTGCGAGACGGCCCGTTCCGGGGCCAAATCCAGCCATGAACCCTTCACTAGTGGGGGTGTTTCTGGCCCGATTTCCAAAAAATCCGGGATTCTTGCTGGGGGGGGGCAAGAAAACCGTTATCCCGCTGCCGATTTGTGATACAATCGCAGTCGTTCCACTTGAGTAGGTTGCCCCGTATGGGCTGGCCCTTGAGCGGTTATCTCAAACATTTGTTCTGCCAATCTCAGAGGCAGTGTCGGTTTGCCGATTGAAAACGCCACCCAACCGGGGAGGCGTTCTTCTTTTTCTTGGCCACCGTTTGAGCTCGGATTCCGCCATTGGCTGAAGGCTTGAACGGCAACTCAAGAGGAGCTAATGAAATGATCATCCGTGAGACATCCGTGAGACATCCGTGAAATTCCCCGCAGCACTGGCGCTGCTGGCCGTCGTCGCGTTGGCTACATTCGCCTCGCCCGCTGCTTGGGCGGGCACGCTGGGGTATTGGCAATTCGAGGAGGGTACACCGGACGACGCGGTGACGGCCGGCAACACGGTGCTCGATTCTTCGGTGAACTTAAACCACGGGGCTCCCAACGGCACGGTATGGTACAGCGCAGAGACCCAGACCGGGTCGGGCAGTAACGTCAGCGCGTATTTCGACGGCAGCGACGGCAATTCGATCGTGGTGCCGGACGCTCCGGCGCTGAAGCCCACGACGTTCACGCTAGAGGCATGGATGCGCTTCGACGAGAACCAGGACGCGATTAAGCCCATCTTCAAGAGCGACAACGACGAGCCGCACGGCTACGGTTTCGAGATTTTCGGCACGGACATGAAGCCGGGCTTCTTCGTCTCCAGCGCCCCAGGCAGCGTGTTGCGGCTGAGTTCGCCCCTGGCGCTAGACTTGAACACGTGGCACCATCTGGCCGGCACTTATGACGGGGCGACCGGATGGTCCGAGTTCTTTGTCGATGGAGTCAGCCGCAGCCTGGGCCAGCTTGCCGATCCGATCGCCCACAGCGAGATGCCGTTGGAGATCGGCGGTCACAGTTTCGGCGGCACTAATAACCAGTTCGTCACCAACGGCTATATCGATCAGGTCCGACTCAGCGACGCGGTACTCGACCCTAGTGAGTTCCTGCCGGGGATTCCCGAACCGTCACCACTGGCCACGGTCAACATCACTGCAGACAACGCGTTCAATTTGTACCTGAGCCAGGACGACGATGTACTCGGCACCCACATCGGAGGGCACAACGATTGGCACGATACGCAGAGCTACCTCGTGGACCTTAACCCGAGCGAGACGTACTACCTGCACGTAATCGGCGAAAACGTCGAGGACGACCTCGGCTCTTCCTGGGCCGGCGTGTTGGCCGACGTCCACGCACCACCCGGGATGATCTTCGATCAGACGGGCAGCGCCACCCTGGTCACCGATACCGCCGGCTGGCGGGCGGCGAGAACCCCCGATGCCGGTACCTGGATCAGACCGACGCAGAACGCTTCCGTGATGCGCGACGACCAGGGGCTCGGCTCGAAGAACGGCCGCGCTCCGTTCGGCGTTCGGGCGGGCATCTCACTCGATTCCGAATGGATCTGGACGGAAACGGTTGGCCCGGAAAACGACGACGGGACCTTTCCGGGCTACATCGGCACCGACAAGTACGTTACCCTGAGCACGGAGCTTTCGATTTCGCCCGCCGAGGTCGCCGTAATCGACATCACGGCGGACAACGCATATCGGCTCTACTTGAGCGAGGATGACGACGTGCTGGGCACCGCGGTCGGCGAGTTCGGCAATTGGCAGCAAACGCAGACGTACCAAATTGCGGTCGAGCAAGGGCGGACCTACTATCTACACGTCATCGGCGAGAACGCCGAAGACGATGGGAGTGATTCCTGGGCCGGTGTATTGGCCGACGTGGCCGTCGGCGGGGAACTCTTCTTCGCCGAGACGGGCACCAATACGCTGTTGACCGACACGATTCACTGGCGGGCCGCCGTGACCACCGGCCCCGACGTGTGGGTCACCCCGACCGAACTGGCCGCCGAGATGTACGAGGGTGGTGAGCACGGCCGCGCGCCGTTCGGCCTTCGGCCCAACATCGACCCTGACGCCTTCTGGATCTGGAGCCCGCACGATCCGGGTACCGACAAGTACGTGACGTTCAGCGCCGCGATTACGATCGGGTTCGAGTCCCTCATCTGGGACGGCGGCGCATTCGATTGGCATTCCGCCCATTGGAGCACCGGGCAATTGCCCGCCCGCAATACCGCGATGATCATCGACGCCGACACCGATGACAGCGTCGTGACCATCGCCGACGACTTCATCACCGGCGGGACCGGTCCGGCCGGCTCGGTGGCCGTCGGCGAGAACCACATCGCCTCGCTCATCGTCAACGATACGAAGACTTTGGAAGTGACGGGCGAGATCACCGTCGGCCCCTTCGGCACCCTGGCCGGAGGCGGCACGATCAATGCCGATACGATCCGGATCGACGGCACCGTTGCTCCCGGCGGCGACGGGATCGATGCGTTGACGCTCGGCAAGGGCGTGATGACATTGGACGGCGACGCGACCTTCGACGTCCAGGTGAGCATGGCCGGAGCGGCGATCGAGGCCGACATGCTCGTGGTTTCCGAGCAGAGTACGCTGCACCTCGGCGGGACACTGGCGATCAGCAGCCTCGGCGACCGGTCCAGCGCCGCTTTTTGGACCGCCTCGGCGGTGATCATCGACAACCTGGGAGGGGCGATCGGCGATATCACCGGCCCGGAGCCTACCGGTCAGGAGTTCGGCACCGTCACACCGACGCCCCCGGCACCCAATGAACCGGCCTTGCATTTGGGGCAGGGGCTCTTCCTGCGGGCGGGCACGGATGGCACCGGCGTCATTTACTACGAGCCCGTCCCGACCGTCATCAAAGCCGTGCAACTCGACGTCTTGGTCGCGCTGGGCGGCGACGCCGACGGTGACGGAAAGGTCTGGCTGAGCGACTGGGCCGCGTTGCGTGCCAACTTTGGCAACACGGGCACCGACAAGACC
>JABMRB010000690.1 GCA_013202865.1 Candidatus Nealsoniibacteriota bacterium
GCTAGCAGATACGCATCGCCAGCAAACAGCCGGGATTCTCCCGCCAATGTTTACGAAAGCCAATACCAAAAACACGCTTTATTGCAGCGTCTAAAGGGCCAGCGGGAATTGCTGTACTGACACCAAGTTCGGCGAGGTTTCGATAATAACATGGCTCAAGTCGCCGATCGCTGTTCCTTCCTCGAAAAGGAGTTCGTACGAGTACCTCCAACCCCCAGAGATCGTGGTGACTTCCCACTCAACCGAAGTCCCCGCGGTTTTCCAGCCATCGCCAGCGACAAGTGTTCCATCCCATTGCAGTGTGCCGGAAGCCAAAAGCGAGTCTGCCTCTGCATGATTGCACAAAAGCACTGCGGCAATACTCGCACCCAACACTACACAGTAAGTTGCTCTTCTCATGACTAATCCTCTCCGAGAGACGTAACACGTTGGTAAAATCACCACCAGTTCAAACCGGGTGTATTCTACCTGAGTACCATATCTTGTCAACCATTCACGGTCAGTTTTGCGCAAAACGCAGGCGATTTCGCTAAACCGAATTCACTTACGCTCCAACGCCACTCTGCAGAGGGGCCACGGATGCGGTCACCGCCGCCAGCGACCGCGGACACTAAGCCCACTCGCACAATTCATCGACATACTTCGCCGACCCGTCGCGGAGCCAGGGGTCGAGTTGGGCCGGCTCCTTGAGTTGCTGGCCACGCATCCGCGGCACGACGACAAAGCGACAATCGACCTCGGGCAACGCCGTCATGTCGCCCCATAGCTTCTCGAATTGGGCCACCGGGAAAACGTCCTCCTGCCCATGGCCCCATCGCTTCTTGACGTCCTTGAGCGTGACGTAGGTGGGCATCCGCAAACTCATCTGCCGGATCGCTGCCGTGACTTTCGCTTCGTCCGCGAGATCTTCGCGGCCGAGTCCGAAGGCTCCGAGCAGCTTGTCTACGTTGATCCAGGTGGTCATCGAGTTGTAGTAGGTCAGCTTGAATTCGTCTTCTTCTCGCGGCAAGGCAAGGCTCTCCAGCAGGCGGACCTGACCGTTGATTCGAGCGAGTCCCCCGCCCCGGTCCTCGATCCGCCGGCCGATTACCTCGAACGTCAGGCACGCGTCGTTGCGCAGATGCAGGCCGAGCAGGCCCGGGTTGAGATCGGCCCCGAGCGTGTCGATGTTGTGCAGCAGCAACGTGTCCAATTGCGGGCGTTGCCGCAGCAGCCCGGCGAGCGTCCCGTTGCGGAGCAGATTGGGCACCTCGAACCAGTGGCCTACCGGGTGCAGGCATTGCAGCGGGAGGTTGTCGGTGTAGTCGTTGCCCGGGCCCGCCTGTTCGGCCCAATTGATCAGCGCCGCGTGCAGGCTTTCTCGGACTTTCTGTGCCTGTTCGTCGAGCAACTGTTGCGGCATTTCCTCCCAGGCGAATCGCAAGTCGCGCGGCATGGGGACCATCCGCAGCCCGACCGACCGGCCGCGCGAGAGGGCCAGCGGCCCGCTATATCCGTAGTGGTCGTGTTCGCCGAGCGACTGCTCGACGGGCCCGTGCGTCAGGAAGCTGGTCGTGACGACGTGCGGGACTTCGGCGCCGTGCTGCATGGAGGCCCGGCGGCTCTTGGCCAGATGCACCTCGATGAAGTTGCGATAGCGACCGTCAAACGCGAAGAACGGATTCAGCGCCTTGACGACACCGGCACCCTGTGTCCATCGGCTGCCGGCACCGGCCGCCAACGTGACGACGGCCACTTTGCCGTTGGCCAGAGCCGCTTCGCCCAGTCGGCGGCAATCGGCGTCGATTGCCTCGTCCGCCTCCGCGACGTCGCTGTCGTGGATGTCCTCGATCACAGTGCTCGACGGCAGACGGTTCTGTGCCAGGCCGATCCGTCCGGCGCGGAGGTCGGAGCGGATCTGCTCGTGAAGTTCGGGGTCGAATCCATTTTCTGTCAGGAGGCTCTTCAGCTTATCGCTTCCGGACTCTTCCGCGTCGGCCTGCGGAAAGAGGCCCGAGAAGAGCATGTCGACCGATCCCTCCAATCGGTCGTGCGTGCGGCAGGTGGCGGCGAAGCGAGCGATCTCCGCCCGACACGCGGGAGCCAGCTTGTGTACGTCGGTGCGAAGCCACTGCGACGCGACCAGGGCGTAGTAGCCGGCCGGCATCAATGCGTTGTTGCCGTCGAGCCAGGTGGCCGTGGTGCCGGAGTGGTTGACAGCGAAGTCGTAGACGACCGGTTCCATGGCGAACGGCAAGGCGTGCTGCAATTCATGCTTGGTGGACGACATCAACTCCTGCATGTAGTCTTGTGCCCGGGGCTTGTGCTTGGGGTCGAAAATGAACCCCATCCCACCGCCCGACATTCCACCGAGCATGAGGAACCCCCAAAACGCATCGCCGAATTTCGCCCGGGCGCGTTGGATCAACGTCTCGGTGTAGTGGTTGGTGGCCCACGGAATGATGGCCTGGATTGGGCTGGCGAAGTTCTGCGTGGTGAGCGATGCCAACTCACGAACGTCTCCGCCGTGCAAGGCACCCTCGATGGACTTCAGCAGTTCGATGGCGTCCCGGCGACCGTGCCATTCTTTCTCGCTCCGCAGCAGGTATTTCTCGGTGACCATCTCCAGAACGGGCCCGACGTCCTGGGCCATGCCGCCGTGTACGAGCACGAAACTGTCGTGGATTTTCTGGCGCGTTTGCTCGCTGACCTCGTCGGGTGTGTAGATGCGATGTTCGGGCAGGAGCCGCCCCCGGCTGACGCCCCACTCCGGGTCGCCGTCGGCGGCGATCCGGCCCTCGATCATTTTCTCACCCGGCCAGACACCGCCCGAATCCTGCCATCCACCGCCTGAGCCAGCGAGCCATTCACCGAGGATCGCCCGGGCGGCCACCACACGACGCTCCTGTTCGCCGAGTTGGCCGGTAAGCGACTTGGCCTGCCCGGTCGCCCGCATGCAGACCGAGATCAGTGCGGCGAGCAAGTTGGTCGATACGGCCAGTCGCGAGCCCTTGGGGATATCGTTGACCTTGCTGACAAGTTCGAGTCCGAGCCCCGGCCCCACCACGCGTTCGAGCACATGGACGAGGCTCTGCTGCGACCCCTCCAGGCCGGGCGGCACGATGCCGGACGCGATCACGGCCGCCTTCAACAGCCCCAGGTAGTCTTTGGCGTAGTCGAACACCTCGGCAAGCGACGTCACGTCGGCCTGAGACTTCAGGTCGACGCTGACCAGCCGCAGCACGGGTTCGTCGATCACGCGGAGATAGGCCTCGATGGGCGGGCGCGGCCGCGGATCTCGCCCGCGGACGCCCAGATCGACCGACACGTTCAACACGCGAGCACCTTCGGGGAAATCCATGCCCAGGAAGAAGATGTCGCTCCACGCACTGTGCGAGAGGTCCATTCTGACGGGCGTCTGTTCCATCAGGATCGGGAACGGGGCGTCGTCGCAACGGCGGCGAACCAGCTCGCGGCGGATTCGCAACGGATGGTCGCCCGGATGGCCCGTGCGGAACATCCAGCGGTTGCCGACGGTGCTCCGCACGCTTTGCCGTACCTGGTTGGCGAGTGTTTGGAACCCCAGCTCGTGGTAGGCCACGGCCAGCGCGCTGGCGATCGTGTCGTTCGGTCCTTCGCGTTGCTGCGAAGCGAGGAAGTCGTCGATCGCCTCGTCGAACCGGCGGTTCAGCAGCAAGGTATAGCCACGGTACGGCAAGAGGCTGTGTGCCCGGGCAGGGAGCCGGTCGGGCAGGTGATACCGGTAAATGGCGCTGAGAAAGAAGAGCGCTCGCACCCGTTGATAAAGGTTCTCGCTGTCAAGGCGAAACCGATCGAGGCATTGGCACGCGTCCAGGAGATCCTCCGCCGACGCATTGCGACAAAACGCCTCCAACGACTGGTTGCGCACCTCTTGGCGATCACTGGTGATGATATCAATGAGCTCGTGTGTCATCTGTCGTGTCTCTCTTGCGCTGCCTGACGTCGAAGTCGAGCGTTGTTCCGTTGGGGCGCGGCTACGTCTTGCCCTGATTCTGCTCGGCCAACAGTTCAACCAGGCGGGCAAGGATATCTTCCCGGTCGTCGCCGGCCATCGCCAGCGCCATTTGGGCGATCAACATGCCGTATTTCACTCCGATGTTGTATCGCGAGCCGCCCACTTCCATCGCCAAGTAGCGTTCCCGCCGAGCCAACTCCGCCAGCGCCGGTGTGAGCAGGACCGGTTGATCTCGGGCCGCCGACAGGTGTTCCCCGAGGATCTCCAGTACCAAGGGAGTGAGCACGTGCATGCCGAACAGGCAGAGATATCGCC
>JABMRB010000691.1 GCA_013202865.1 Candidatus Nealsoniibacteriota bacterium
GCGTCTTCCAGAGCGGCGCCGGTGTAATCGTGATGGGCCGCTCTGAGGATATCGATCGGTTTCGGGCGGAGTATCAGGTTTAGCTTGTTCTACCCCAGAATCCGATTCCAACGCTCGCGGTTCCAGGCGATCTTTTCCTGGAGCGTCATCTTCGAGAAGTCGGGCTCGGCGGCGGACACCGGTTGGCCCGAACCGCTGTACGCCCCGGCACGTTGCGTGGCTTGCAGGTCTTCGTCGAGGCTGCGATACGGCGCGACGTTCAACTTGGCCAACTCAGCGTGGTACGAGCGGACGGCCTCGTGCGGCTCGATCTGGCCGTCGGCCAACGCGCGGAGATGGCGGATGAACGTCGGCTGGTGCTCCGAGTTGTTGATCATCCGGCCGTAGAGCGCCACCCGGGCGCCGTACTTCTTGGCCTCCCAGAGTTGGTGGAACGCGTCGAACGTCGTGCCGGACGACCCGCCGAGGATGCCGACCACCAGATTCGAGTCCCAGGCGGCTAACTGCTCCATGGCCGCCGGGCCGTGATAGACGACTTTCAGAAACAGCGGTCGCGCTTTGCCCGCCACGCCGGCCAGCGTCCGTACGATCGAGTCGTTGGTGAACCGGGCCAGATCGCCGATCGGTGCCTGCGGGGCGTTGGGATCGAACACTTCGAGGAAGTGCCGGAAGCCTTTGGTAGCGGCCTCCTCGCGAAATGCCTTGTAGGCCGCATAAGTCCGGTGGTCGGCCTCCAGGTGGTTGTTGATCGTGATCGAGTAAAGCCCCAGGTCGGCACCCCGGTTACGCTGCTCCGGGCGGCAGACCGGCTTGCCGCACATCGCCTGGTCGAGCGACGCGGAGCGGAACGGCAGCGACGGGTCCTGCGGGTAGACGCCGCCGGTGGCCAGCCAGACGTCGGTCGTGTCGTTGGCACGAATCGCCGGCGTAACGTGGCTGCCGTCGAACAGCCGCCCGTCGAGCGTGAGCACTTCGTTCGTGCTGGCGCTCATCAGCATGATGTCGATCAGACCCTGCTCGACGTTGCGGCGGATCAGTTCGCGATATTCGTCAAGCGAGCGGAACCGCCCTTCCTGCGCATGGTGTTCCGGGCTGCGTCCGGCCGCGGCGACACCGAACGCCATGTCGGCATCCTTGGCGTCGGCGATGATGAAGTCATTGCACGCGGGGTCCGCGAGGATCCGCGCGAGCTTTACGTCGAGTGATTTTTGCACGGGTACCCTTCTGCTCTGTTGCCAGCGACACGCACCGCAACTCTATCCGGCGCCGCATATATCACGATTATAGCTTTCATTGTGGTTGCGTGCTGCAAGTTCTGTGGTAGCAAGATGTTACGTCGTGCTGCGGACAAGCAGTCGTCCAACGCGTAGCCACGCTCGCCAGAGCGTGGTTTTCCAGGGCAATCTCCCACGGTCCGGCGACCGTAGCTACCACGCCGTCGGAAGCTTGACAACGGGTACAACCGCCAGCTATAATGACACCCTGACGTTGCAGAAAGCTACAGCCACCCTCTGACCAATAGAGGCGTCAGTTCTTCCGCATTGCGGTTCCTGCCGAACAGCGTCCCTCGCTGTCGGCGGCATCGTCTTCTGAGTCCGGCGGCTTCGCGCGAGCAACCTTGGTTCGAGGGTTTGCGCTTAGCTGCCGACTTCGGTGACATTCCTCCCGGCGGCGTCGCCGCGGCCACCTGGTTCCTCGAATCGACGCTGCAAGGCCCGTTCATCGAGTACGAGGCTACGTTCGAGCATCTCGACGGAATGGGCGATCCGCGGCTGTCGTTGATTAGGGACGTGACGATACACGAACTGATCCGGATGGTCGACGCCGGGGCCGTCGAAGATCCCCAGGGCGACTTGGGGCTCGGCCAGATGGCCGTCCGCCCCTAAGTGAATGGCGAACGGTGGCATCGTTGTCGCTTGTCTTCATTCGTCGTTCGTGCTTCGTCATTTCCCCGGTCAGACTTCCTCCACAACCTTCAGCCCCATCAGATGGGCCAGTTGGCGGATGCTTTGCGAGTGGTCGCCGTAGTAGCAGACGCGGTGCAGGGATGCGTAGTAGTCCTTGGCGCTGTCGCCGAGCACGCCACCTCCCCAATTAGCCGACAGTCTGGCGGCGTCGTTCACCTCGGCCACGAGTTCCGTTCGGCAGCCTCGCTGTTGATCTCTGGGGACCTTGGGGACCTCGATGATCTTGCCGGTGAACACCAGCAAGGTGTCGAGATGGACCAACTTGGTGAACGTGACCTTCTGCCCGATGCGATAATGGACCTCGGTAACC
>JABMRB010000692.1 GCA_013202865.1 Candidatus Nealsoniibacteriota bacterium
CGTGGTCGCCGTAGGCGTCGATATCGCTGTAGTCCACGCCCGGCGCATGTCCCAGGATAATGCCGACGCATCGGGCGTTGGTGACCGTGCAATTCTCGATAATCCAATGCTTCCCCATCCGCGGGCCGACGGCGCCCGTCTGCAACTCCAACACGGGCGGAGCCCAATTTGCCGCCGCGTGCATGAAGCGAAATCCATCGACGGTGATGTATTTCAGCCCCGTGATCTCGGGCATAAAGAGACACTCGCGAACGTTGATCTCGGCCACTTCCGTATTGGGGTCGGCCTTGCCGAAGTTCGCGCGGATCGTCGTGACCTCGTCGTTCGCCTGACAATGCCAGCTCTGTGGGGCCTCGTCGACCTCCGCGGCGGTCTCTTTCTCGTAGAACGCTTCGCCATTGAGATAGACGTCCCCACGATGATGCCACCCACCGTAGTTCAGCCACCCCCCGGAGAGTTTCAAGGCGTAGGGGTTGTATTGACCGAACATTGAGTTGGGCAGCTCGGCTTTCCAGACGCCGCCCTTTTCTCGCGTCCAGGAAGTAATCCGCTCGGAGCCTTTGACGAAGACGATCTCTCCCGGAGCCGTCCGGTAGGTAATCCGTTTGTCATCACCCGTGCCGCCCCGCGGCGGTTTCACCCACTCGCGATACGTCCCGCCATGAACGATCACCACGTCGCCCGGCTGAGCAACCGATGCGGCCCGAGTGATCGTAAGGCAAGGATCGGCCTGACTGCCGGAGCCCGAGTCATTTCCAGTTGTCGCAACGTGTATTTCTCGCGGCAACGCGTTCGATCCTCCCAAAGCGCTCGCGGCAATGCACACGGCCGTCGAGATAAGCCAAGTCTTGAGTTTCATGCTTTCTGTCTCCGGAGGATGGCGCGGTCTTGGGGTGGCCAGTATAGCAAAGTCTGCGGGAATATGGGGAATATGGGGTCAGGCCGGGATTAGGGAATAAGGAGCTGGCGTTCGACTCGCTTGGCGGTGGCTTGCAGTTTGGGGGTGCCGTTCTCGACGCGAAGTACCGCCCGGCCGGTGCTGCTGTGGTCGCGGTAGCCCAACGCGGCGGCGACTTCCGTGGCGGCGTAGCCGAAGCGGCGACGGCCAAGGTAGGCGGCCACGGCCCGTGCGGCGTCGTTGCACCGTCGGCCGGGGACCCAGTCCCTCGGGTCGGCCTGAAAATGCTCCGCAACCGTGCTAACGATCTTATCGAGCGGCGGGCGCGCTCGCAGCAGTCTCAACTCCGTGACGTCAGGGTCGTCGGGCCTCGCGGCGAGCATGCGTCTTACGCGGTCAACGAACGCCGATGATCCGAGCAATAGCCCATGAAAGGCACCTTCAAACGGCGAGACGGGCGGGTCGCTCATCGCGGCGCGGAGAAATTGCGAGTATCCCCGTCGGGCCTGCGACGCCGCCCGGCCGAACTCACCCAACACCCGACCGTAGGTGATCCACTCCAGCTGCTTTGCGGCACGGACGTAGCCGGGGCAACTCCCCCATGGCCACGCGGCGGGTCGCTCGACGAGTCGTGCCCGGACCGGATTGAGGTGGATGTAGCGGCTGACTTCCAGGAAATATCCCTCGTCTTCAATGAGGTGTCCCTTGAAGCGGCCCTGGAAGAGATGACCCGCGCGGCGATGGCGGCGGTTGAAATAGCCTGTGTAACTGCCGTTGTAGTGCTGCATGCCGGTCGAGAGATTGGCCTCGGGCGTTTCGACGAAGAGATGATCGTGGTTGTTCATCAACACGAACGCGTGCAACCGCCAACCATAGGTCTCGACCGTGCGACGAAGCCAGTCCAGCCGTTTGTGCCGATCCGCGTCATCGCGGACAATCACCTGCCGCTCGTTTCCACGCGACATCACATGGTACAACGCACCGGCAAATTCGATTCGGAGAGGGCGAGCCATGCCCGAATTCTACCCCCATGCTCCAACCCATGCAAGCCTTAATCCCTAATCCCGGCCTGACCCCATTACCGGTTTGGCAGATCGTTCAGACGGGGGGGCCTGCTCATTCCGCAAGCTCGATCCCTGCTTCGTCGTTCTCCCGAAGCAAGGCAGCGACGTGGTCGTGGCCCTCCTGCATGGAGATTTCGATGGCCGTTCGTCCTTTTCGGGTCCGAGCATTGGGCTCGGCGCCGGATTCGAGCAGCACTTTGACCACCTCGACGTGGCCCCGTGCGGCGGCCCACATCAGTACGGTAACATCGCCGTCACTCTTGGCGTTAGGGCTCGCACCCGCCTGAAGTAGGCTCTGGACCAGGTCCAGCCGGCCGTCCTCGGCTGCCCGAATCAAGTCCTTCTCGCTTCTTTGCGGGAAATACGACATGAGTTGTCTTAGCACAATACGCCTTTCTATGCTGTCTCAAGGGTTCAACGGTTCACGCTTGCCTTGCCTCGGCCCGTCTGGCCTTGGAGACGTCCCGTTCGGCTTTTGCCCACTTGCCCGTCTTGCTGAAAATCTGTCCGCGACAACGATAGGCCCTCGCACACTCCGGGTTGAGCCGAATTGCCTCGCTGAAGCACTCGATAGCCCGGTCGTCCTCGTCATTTTCCACGTATTGGATGCCCTGCTCGATCGCCTTGACGGCCTGCAGGTTCTCTCGTGTACTTGGCGAGCTCTGTCCGTGTTGTAGTTTCACTGTTTCTCCGCACGAGTTAGACTGTAACGATGCGTTTGACACGGCTACCGGACACAACGCAATTGCCGGTCCCTTTGTGCTGTGGTGTTCATCGATAGTGAGAGTACCACCAGTTGCTCGCGAATCTCGGGACTGCCCGGCAAACGTTGCCGGGAAGTTCTATCAGGCAGTAGAAGCAGAGGTTCCCGATCCAGGTCAACATTGCATCTTCCCTCCGTACGGCAAATAGGCCAGAAACTGTCGTGCGAGTCGTGTCTCGAGAAAAATCATGCGAGACGTCAGCTTCTCGACTAGATGGACAACTCCAATCCAAGTGTGATTGCAGGATGACGGGCCAGAACTCAGTCGCCTGAGAGTCGCTCGCTTTCTTCGGCGCGCTCCTTCACGGAGCGAAACGGCATTCCATCGATCCTCTCGTAGCGCTCTGCACGCAGGAACCAGAATGCCAACCCACCGGTGTTATGGTAGGCTCCGGGCGTTTTCGTGCCTCGCACTACATTGGCACGAACTCCCAACGAGCCCTTTCTGCCGGTCTTTTTCCACCCGCGCTGCTCCATAATAATGCGAACCACCACGCCGACCGCTTGTCGCAGGCGTTTTGTGCGCCGCGGGTCCTTGGAGCCGAGAAACTGATCGATGGCCGGATGAGCCTCGAGTTCTCGAACGACCCCCGATAAGGCCGCCCTGTCGTGATGAGTCTCCGCATCCTCCATACGACGCTGACGCTCGGCGTCATCGAAAAAGGCTAACACATCGTCAAACGGCTGTTCCGGGTCGTCCAGCACGTCAGCGAATGTTCTCCCTTGTCGATCCTCCGTAAACTCCTTGCGAATCCGGACGGCATGCCGCATCTGTGGTACCCTCTCTGTGGACAAAGACATTTCAAAACCTCCACACTACGTTTGGTCAAATCGTTTCTTTAAGAACTGCGGCAGACAACGCACGAAAGTTGTTGGCTGTCTCGACACGTCTCGTTTCGCTAACCTTGGTGACCGTCAATCCTTACCAAAGACTGAAGATCAGCAGTCAGCCGCAACGGCAATCGGATCGCCCCGGGCTCGGTCACGAAACGGCTCGGCCCAACGCTCCCTCCCGCACAGTTCGCCGCGCAAAATGCGAACCAGAGACGGTGCGTCGATACCAATCTTCGTAACATGGCCGCCGACTCGAAGAAACGTAATCGTGATGTCCTGGCCAATACACACGGTTTGGCCACACTTCCTACTGAGCACTAACATCTGGATTCCTCCTCCGTGAAGTAGAGAGCGTAATCCGCCTCCTGTTGTGCAGACTTTGCAGATTCCATATTTGCAACTACCAATTTGGAACGTACAAATATCGCACCTACACATATTGTATCTCCATTTGAGGGAAATGGCAATGGCCATTTTCGGATTTCCTCAAAATACAGCCGCGCCACGGCCTTGGTCTTCCCCCGTTCAGTGTCGATGATACACACCATGGGTAGTGCAAATACTAGCCATGGGTTGGTAAGCCAAATGGGCGGGTTGCGCGAGACCAGCCGTGAAACGGTTGGGAGCGGTTGCAGGCGACATTCAGGCAGTGACTGATCGATGGTTGCTTGGGCCCACTCTCGTGGCGGTTTTGCGGCACAGTTCAGTGCCCTTCGAGGCTTGATCTCTTCGTAAACGTCGCACCCACACCTCCCCGCCGCGCAACCGACCGTGCGCGGCAACACGGTTCGTACGTGAGGATTAGAAAATGAGCGAGAGAAGAATCCGATCCGACCTCGAATTGAGCGATCCGTTTCCCAACGGCATGGAGGCCTTCGATCCGGGCGACGTCTACATGCAGAACAGCGGTCCGGGTGTGCCTCCCGGCGGCGACGGGTTCAAGGACGACAAAACCATCTTCCAGCGGGATCCCGTTCCCGGTCCTGACGAGGGCACTTCGATTCCGCTCGCCGAGGGCAGTACGGAACAGTACGGCGAGTACTTCGACATGGACGGTCACGATCAGGTCAACGTGTCGATGCGCGAGATCATTCCATCGCAACCGTTCGAGCAGCCTATCGAGTGGCGGTACTCGTCCGAGTGCGTTGGTAACGCCAAGTTCCTGGCCGTCTCGTTCGACGACGACCAGGCCGACGGGTGGCCGGCAGTCAATGTGCCGGTGACCAAGCCCTCGCCGACGAACCGCGTCTACGGGAGCACGCAAGGGCGGGACGAGATCGTCGGCGTAACGATCACCCCGAACGGTCCATTCTACCGCGTCGTCAACACCTATCCGATCGCCGACGAAGTGTCGGTCCACCAGAGCCTTACTCCGAATCCGACCTCAAAGGACAACGTGTATGACGACGACGTCGATTCGCTCGACGTGGTGTCGGACCAAGGCGCTTGCCCGATCTGGCTCTTTAGTGCCGATCACGAGGCGAGCTTTGGGCTCGATCCGGGCGGGATCTACGAGGTGACCGCGAACGGGCCCGTGCTGGTCGTCCACCCGCAATTCCACCTCGGGCTGTGGGACGACCCCGAGACGCAACTCATCGAAGACGCCGACTTGGACGCCTTCGAGATGGTGTTGCTGCCCGGTCCGCAGATGGAGTTGCCCGTGTTGGCGGTTCTCTTCAGCGTCGACGAGGACGATCCGCTGACGCCGACCGTCGACGAATCGGGTGGGCTCGAGCCGCGGATGATCTACCAGTCGTATCTGACCGGCAGGTCGACCCGGCTGCTGGAGCAGCCGCTCGCCGACGACATCGACGCGCTGACGAATTGGCACGAGGAGATGCAAGCTGGGCCTCCCCAGCTTACGATTGGCGATGTTTCGCTGGCAGAGGGCAACAGTGGAACGACGACTTTCAACTTCGCGCTGACTCTCGACAACCCCAGCTCCTCGCCGGTGACGGTCCAGTTCGCAACGCAGAACGGGACCGCCATAGCTGGCTCGGACTACGTGGCGGCCGCCGGTTCAGTGACGATTTCCGCCGGTTCAAACGGGACCACGATCCCCGTGCAGGTCATCGGGGATACGACGTTCGAGCCCAACGATCGCTTCTTTGTGAATCTCACCGGCGTCGTTGGAGCCACCATCGCCGACGGTCAGGGAATCGGCACGATCATCAACGACGATCAGGCCCTCGACTTCGGCGACGCGCCGGACGGCTTCGACGCGCCCGGCTATCCTACGTACTTGGACCACAACGGCGCCCGGCACGTAATCGCCGGTCCCTACTTCGGCAACGCGAACGACGACCGCGACGCCGAGCAGGACGGGCAGCCCAACGCCACTGCCACCGGCGACGACATCGCCGGGCAGGACGACGAGGACGGCGTGACGATTCCGGTACTGGCACAGGCCGGTAGGGCCACGATCACGGTTGAAGTGGGTGGCGATGGGGGAGCCGTGGCCGGCTGGATCGATTTCGACGGCAGCGGGAGTTGGGAGGACAGATCGAGGAGCGGGTCAACTATACGCCGGGGACCCTGGACATCAAGCCCTTCCTGGCCGCCGCTCCGGCCGACGCGCTGGCCGACAGCTTCTTCGACGTCCATTTCCGACTCGAGGTCGAGGGTCTGGTGTTGGTCAACGACCAGCCGCTGCGGATCCAGGCTGTGATCAGCGAGAAGCCGCCGATTGCCCGATACTTCCATATCCTGCCGCCGGCCGGTCCGATCGAGTTGCTCGACGCGGCCACCGGCGCGCCGTCCGACATGTTCATCGTCCGAGCCGAGCACTACACGGGGTTCGTGGAGATCGACGAGTTCCGCAACACGGTGGCGGAAATCGAGTTGGAGATTCCCACACCGACCGGCGCGACCACGGACGATCCAAGCCTGCCGCCGACCGACGGTGTCTATCTCACCGCGGCCGATGTACACGCGAAGTTTTCGGGGGACGACCTCGCGATTATACTGAAGAACATTCGGCATCGCCCGTTTGCTGATCCGCCGCCGCAGATTACCTTTGTGGGCGAGGACGAAATCGAATCGTTCGATTCGTCGTTGACGGCCACGGCGGTGGTCACTTCGATCGAGTTGGGACTGGTCGCCGTGGAGTTCCCCGTGGAACTGACCGGCCCGGTCACCACGCTGGCCTCCGGCAAGAGGGGCAACACGACGGGGACCTTCCAGACGGAAATGGTCTCGATGAGCCTCACCGGCGACCTTGGCGGTCTGCCAATCGAGATTCGGGAGAGTCCGCAGATGTCGTCGTTAGGCGCGACAACGATTACGGATCTCGGCGGCGGACTGTATCAGATCGACAGTTTCTTCGACGTCTTCACCGAGATTTCGATCGACGGCAGCGGGACGTGGATCCCCTCGACGGAAGCTACCCGTGTGGAGTTGGTGCAACCGGGTGTTGCGGTCATCAGCCCTGAACTGCCGCCGTTTGCCGCCGGCCAGGCCGGCAGCTTCTTCGACGTCTTCTTTGAAATCGACTTGGGCGGCGTGAAATACTACGCACGCGATCCGAGCCACATGAGCACGGTGATCACGCACAAGCCGCCGGCACCGGGTGACGTCTACCAGAGCACCGATAGGATTCAGCTCTACGACGCCGCCGACCAAGCGACCGGGATGTTTATCACGGCCGCCCGGCACGAGCCGAACCCGTTGACGACTACGGAGATCGTCGGGCGGCAGATCTTCTACAACAACTCGGCGTTCGACGGTAACACGCCGGGACCGGATCCCATGGACGATCAGGCGATCGCCCCGGACCCGAGCACGGCGACCGATCCCTCGTTGGGCAAAGAAGCCCTCTTGCCCGGCGAAACGGCCGATTTCCAGAACTACACCAGCTACAGCAAGGGAATCAACGGGCTCATGATCGACGTCGACGGCTTGCCGCCGGGCTATGTGCCCACCACGGGCGAATTGCAGTTCATGGTCGGCAACGACAGCGATCCGAGCGGACCGGGTTGGAGCCCTGTCCCGTTGCCATGGTCCGTCGAGGTCTATGCCGGCGAGGGCGACGGCGGTTCCGATCGGATCTCGCTCATCTGGGGCGACGGCGAGATACGCAACGAGTGGCTGCAAGTGACGGCCCAACTCGCCGGCATGGACCAACCGGACGTCTTCTATTGGGGGAACGCCCCGGCCGAGGCGGGCGATTCCATGGGCGGACTTCCGACTACTTCGACGACCGATGCCCGGGTCACCACGGCCGATTTGCTCCTGGCCCGGAACAACCCCCGCGCATTCCTGAACCCTGCAGGGATTGATTTCCCTTACGACTTCGACCACGACCAGCGCGTTAACACGATCGACGTCTTGCTGGCTCGCAATAATCAGACCAGCTTCTTCAATGATTTGAAACTGATTAGCCCATCGTCGGCGCCGGCCGGGGACATGGCCGCGGCACCGGCGGAAGAAACTTCGCAGCAGGGTCAGGCGGGCGAACTCGCCTGGGTCTACGAGGCGGAGAGGCTCCGCGCAAGCAACCGATCGTCAAGCAACGACGACGCCAAACGGGCCGTCGACTTGCTGTTGACGCTTTGGCAATAGCAAACTTCGCGTAGCTGGATTCGCAAGAATTCAGTCCAACGCGGCGACGACTGAATTCTTGCGAATCCAGCTACCCCCCGCGTGTCTATCCAGCCTTGGCGCGGAGTTCGGGCTGCTGGTCGGGGGTCCGGTGCAATTTGATTGTGGCGGCCCGTGGGGCGCGTCGCTCGGAGGCGATTCCACGCGTAGTGGTGGAAAGAAACGAGTAGAATCGCGCGGCGGGGCCTTCGGGGAACTCCACCTTCAGCCGTTTGAGGACCTCGGCCCACGTAAGCCCGCTGCGGTAGATCAACCGGTAGGCGTCCTTCAGTTGCCCGATAGCGTCGGTGGAGTACCCGGCCCGGCGTAGTCCTACGCGGTTCAATCCCACCACCAGGCTGCTGAGTCCGTCGATGGTGACAAACGGCGGCACGTCCTTGACCATGTGTGCTTGCCCACCGACCATTGCCAGGGTGCCGATGCGGCAGAACTGGTGGGCACCGGCCGCGCCGGACATGTAGGCCCGATCTTCAACGATTACGTGGCCGGCCAGCATCACGTTGTTGGTCAGTATCGTGTGGTTGCCGATTTGGCAGTCGTGGGCGACGTGACAGCAGACCATCAGCAGGTTGTTGTCGCCGATGACCGTGGCGGTCTCCGCGTTGAGCGCTCGATGGATGGTCGCGTTTTCACGGATCGTGTTGCCCGAGCCGATGACCAGTCTTCCGGACCGCTCGGGTACGTGGATGTGTTGGGCCAGTCCGCCGAGCACGGCCCCTTCGAACACGTGATTGTCGGCACCCATCCGGCTGCCGGCTTTGACGGTCACGTGGCCTTCCAGCACGCAACGATTGCCGATCGTCACGTCCGATTCAACGACGCAGAATGGGCCGATCTGTACGTCCGAGCCGATCAGCGCGGTCGGATCGACCGACGCCGAGGGATGTATGCTCACGGTGGGTACCTCGAGGTGGGGTCGCGGGGCGAGAGGGGGGCAAGTCTTTACGCCTGTTGGTTTCTATCGGTTAGTCAAGCACAGCCCATTCGACGCAATGTGCAGGTCGTGACGGTTTCTCTATCTTTACCATTTCAAACCCCAAAACGGGGGGCCCTCTGGTTTTCGGCCACGAATATCGGTAGACTGGCGAACTGTGATCCTAGAACGATGGAGACGAGTTGCCATGTCGAGCGCCCAAGAAATGTATGATGAGGCCGTCGAGTTGAAAGAGGCCGGCAAGCTGGAGGCGGCGGTGGGGAAGCTGGAAGAATTGGTCGAACAGCACCCCGACTATGCGCTTGGCCACGCCGGATTGAGCGTCTATTACGGCAAGCTCGACCGTCACGAAGAGGCCGTTGAGCAGGCACAGAAGGTCTGCGATCTGGAGCCTGACGATCCTTTCAGTTACATGGCCATGAGCATCGTTTGCCAGAAGGCGGGCAAGGTCCCGGAGGCCGAGCAGGCGATGAACAAGGCCATGGAGAAGCAATGGGCTGCCCGGGGAGGCGAGTGATCCAAGATCGCTCCGCGGCAGTCACGCGGGACTCTTGCGTAGCGTCGGGGCTGGGCAGTGCGCTGTGACGGCCTGGCACGCCTATCCTCTCACCCACAAAGGGGGTTCTATTATATCTACGGGTTCTTTTTTCCGGCTTCTGCGTAATGTTTTGCGGATTCATTGCCGTTTTTTCACCCAATTGTTGCTCCTCGCTATCGTATGATTGAGCGTCGTGTCGGCCGGTCGTGCTGCCGGCATGCCTGCAAATCCCCAGAAAACAGGGGCTTTTTGGCCTGCCAACGCCGCGTTGTGCCGCCGCCAGATTCCGGAAATTCGACCGTTTTTTTCCTGCCACTTGTTGTCGACTGCTGACTTCCCAAAAATATGGAAATAAGCTGCCTTGCCGGGTCGCCTACGCCTTGGCGTGTTGCTATACTACGGGCCCTAGGCTGAGATTGACGGCGCGGGTGGCAGACAAGATGAGGCCCCACAACGTAAGTCACGAGTGTGACTTCCTACCGTTTTCCGCTTTTCCTACCAAGTTACGGAGGTGTTCAATGCGTATCCTACTAGCTGTTGCTGTGATTTTCGCAGCGTGTGTGGCTGGCACGGCTCTCGGGGCTGACGGTCCCGACCAAGCCAAGCCGGACCAAGTAGCCCCCGATCAGGCCAAGCCCGATCAGACCCAACCCGACCAGGCCAAGCCCGACCAGGCTAAGCCCGACCAGTGCAAGCCTGACCAGTGCAAAGACAAGAGCCGTAAGCCGCGTCGTACCCGTCGCTGCAAGTAACCGCCTTTGCGACTTACTCAGGCAGACTTTCTGAAAGATACCCCCCGAGTTTTCGGGGGGCATCTTTCTTTGTGTATCCGGCGTATTCTCTCGAAATCACCTAAACGAACAAGTAAGGGGATGGCCATGCGAAGACTCTCGATCGGCGTTTCACTGGCAGCGTTTCTCACCGTCACATTCGGTTGTGTTGCGGCCTATGCCCAAACGTCCTCGGCCGAGAGTAACGTGGTCAAGAGGGTGGTCGGCGGAAAGACCGTCCAGAGCGAAAGGGACGAACAGCAGTCGCTCTACAACTACTACTTCCGCAAACAGAATCTCCAGTACAAGACCAAGCTGGCTGACTTGAAGACGGAAGCCTCGGTCGCCCCTTGGCGAATCCCCTACTCCGCAGCGATTCACTCGGAAGCTAGCGGCGGACTCAGCAGCGGCGGCGGCGCTCGCCCCGGACGACGAGGTGGCGGTGGTGGCGGGACTTCCGCGTTGAGTGTCTACGACAGAGCCTTCAACGGCGGCGACAGCGCCAATTCATACGAGGTCCGCAGGATCATGGGCCAGGACCGGGCCGTCTTTCCCCGCTTGCGAATGCGGATAAACTCCGAAAGCTGGGAGGGCTATTGCAGCGGATTCACCGCGTCGACGATCAGGCATCCCGAACCGATCACACCCGTCGACGCCGGTCGCGTCGGTGGAACACCCGGTGTGGTCTTCCAGTCGGCCGACATCAAGGCCCTGCTGACCGGTATCTACAACCGCACCACCGACGACAGCTATCTCTATCTGGCTCCGCCAAGCGCCCGAGACGGTGGCCCGAACATGGGTACCTTCCATCTGGCGTTGGCCAACTACATCGGTCAGGCCGGTTGCCCGGTGGGGATCGATCGTACCAAAGGCGAGACCTCCTGGAACAACCCGATCTACTCCTACAAGGTTAAGTCCATCAGCGACGCCGGAAGCAAAGGCGACCTCCAATACAAGAACGTGACCGCAACGATCACCTACACCTCCTACGGCTCCGACACCAGCCGGCAGACGGACCCGAGCACCGGCGCACGCGTCGGCAACGCGAAGCAGTCGATGAATCTGCGATACGTCCTGGCAATCGACGCCGACGGAAATATCGTCGGCGGTCGCGCAATCAGCTCCGGTGGCAACTTCCTCTGGCTTCCACTGTTCGCCGTGCAAGGCCGAGAGGACGGGGCCGTTCCCGGTAACCCGTACATCGACGTCCGCAAGGTGATTGCGTTAGCCAGGGCCTCGGCGATGCCCGACGTGCAGAAGAAGTTCGACAAGATCGTTATCGGCCCCGCAATCGACCCCGCGCTGACGGAAGATCAGGACGAGACCGAGTAGCCCGGCTTGTTCACGATGGTTCGTAGTGACCCAATTGGGTTCGTAGTGACCCGATTCATCGGGTCTGCGATTCATCGCGTCGAGATCGTCCCAACCGCATGAATGCGGTCACTACGAACGGCCCGGTGCTATCCCGGGCGGCCGTCGATCAGGCGGCGGAAGAAATCGGGCGACAATTCTCGTAGCGAATCGACCACCGCGGCGGCTTCGCCCAGCGACTCGCGGGTGCGGCCCGTGCTGGCGAGTCCGACGGCCGTCATCCCGGCGGCCAACGCGGCGGTGATTCCGAGCGGGGCGTCTTCGACCACCGCACAACGCACCGGTGAAACTCCCAGACGCGCCGCGGCGATCAAGAAGACCTGCGGGTCGGGCTTTCCCCGCGTGACGTCGGTGGCGGTGACCAGCGCGGCGAACAACTCCCGCTGTCCGATCCGGTCGACCACCATCGCAACGTTCTCCGGCGGACCGGACGATCCGACCGCCAGACGGAACCCGTCGTCGTGCAGCGATTGCAGCAGTTCATGCACACCTGCCATGGCGGGGAAATCGGCGGTGATGATCTCGCGAAACGCCGCTTCCTTGCGGTCGTCCAGCGCGGCAACGTCGGCGTCGCTGTAGCCGGCGCCCCAGAAGTGGGCGATGATTTCCCGGCTGGTTCGTCCGAAGGTTCGGGCGAAATCCTCCTCGCTCAGTTGCAATCCCTGCGAGCGGGCCATCGCGAGCCAACTCTCGTAGTGCGCCCGATACGTATCGACCAGCACGCCGTCCATGTCGAAGATTACTGCGTAGTTGTCGGTCATGGTTTCACTATAGCTTTCCGTCGCAATACTGTTTGTATCGCTCGGCCACCGTACCGGTCTTGACGTTGCCGCTATGGACAAGAATCCCGACACGCTGCGAGATCGACTCGCCTTTGCCCAGCGTGAACGGCTTGCCGCTGCGTTCGTTGATCCGTCGGGGGCCGAACGTGCCGTAGTCGCGTGTGAGCCAGCGGTGCGGCTGGGGGTTGTCCGTGTGGCTAAAGACGGTCAGGCCGGCCGTTTCGCCTTCGACCGTGTTGCTGTAGTCAACCCATCTCGCGACCTGATTATGGGTGCCCTTTTGGTTCACACCGCCTTCGGAATTGGTGATCGTGCCGCCGCCCTCGACCGAGAACGTCGGATTGATGCGGACGTAGGGCCACGCGTAATGGACGTCGTCGCTGACGACATCGACGTTGCCGTGCGCGGCCGTCAACGTGAACGTCACGTCGAAGAAGTACTCGCCGTCGCCGAGCGCAACGACCCGCATGTCGCGACGTTCGTCGAGCACCGACGTGCTGGAGTCCATCTCCCAGACCAGTTTCATCGACAGTCGGGCGTCATCTTTCGTGGCGGGGCCTTCAACGAACTCGACGAGCCGGACGTGATCCTTGAACGGCGGCTTGCGCTCCGTGCGGCTCTTGCCCGAATAGATGGCACCGTAGAACTCGACCGTCCGTTGGCCCTCCAGCCGGACCTTATCTGCGAACCAGAACGAACGATGGTGAGGATACGGATTGGGATGTTGCACGGTCATCGACTTGCCGCCGGGGCTGCGAATCGGGAAGAGGTGGACCAGGTCGGCCTTCTCGCCGTACTGGTAGACAAACGCCTCCTTGCCGTCGACAAGGATCTGCATTTGCCCGTTGGCGTCGTCCTGTTTGAACGCGACGCGGGGCTCGGCGGCAGTTGCGGGTGCCGAGGCCACGATGACGATCCATAGTAGAATCGGGGCAAGAATGCTTGTTGTCTTCACTGTGGAATTCCTTTACTGTAAGGGAAAGCTTGTGACTTCTTCACTGCTCGACCACCACCGGCCGAGAATCTCAACGTTACGATTAACACAGTATATCGCGGGACCGTCGTTATTGGAACTCGAATAGCATCGAAAGACCGCCAGTGAATCGCCGGGGCCATCCCGGTACTGCCAGAGCGCAAAAACGAGCCCTGCAGTGCCGCCCCTTTTCCTTACCGCAGAGCAGCAGCTACAATGTGGCCGTTGCCGGTGCGGCTGGAACAACGCGTTTCGAGAATATCGTGACGATGCCCTAACCAAGGAGGACGACCAGAGATGACTACGGACCCTTGCGGCAGCGACCCGCGACCGGAATCTGGAATACCCGTCCCCGGAATACCTGTAATTGCAGTATCGTGTCCTCGACATACCTGAATACCGATCTAATTCAGGCTCGCCGCGTCGCTCGTGCGGTCGTAGAGCTTCGTCGTTTTCGGTGACTCGTGGTCGACATGTAGCCCGTGGCACTTGGCGTTAACGTGGCCGGGCCATTCAGATATTGGAGTGCGCAATGAACAAGAATGCGCTACTGAGGCACGTTCGATCAGCCGATCCGGAGGACGTCAACCTCGACGGCCGAGAATTGACGACTCTGCCGCCCGAGATCGGCCAATTCACCCGTATTAGGACGCTTAGGCTTCGCAAAACCGGGCTGTCCTCGCCCTTGAACACAACAGACTGACCTCGCTGCCGCCGCAACTTGGCAGAGTGGCTGGCCTAAGGGCCTACAGCTGTACGGCAACCCGTTAGGAGAAGAACTGGCCAGACTTGCCTCTCGCGGTACCGATAGCGTGTTAACGTACCTTAAGAGCCTAACGGAAAGTGACCCCCTGTACGAAGCGAGAGTGCTGTTGGTTGGCGAAGGCAATGTGGGCAAGTCATCATTGGTTGCGGCGTTGCAGGGCAAGCCCTTCGTGGAGAACCGGCCGACGACGCACGGAATCGAACTCGGTAATCTGTATGTGCCACATCCAGACGGTGACAAGGAAATCAGACTGACTACGTGGGACTTTGGCGGCCAGGAAGTCTACCGCATCACACATCAGTTCTTCTTTAGTCGTGGCTCGTTCTACATGCTGGTCTGGCAACCTCGGGAGGGGACTCAAGAGAACGCGGTTGAAGAATGGCTTCAACGAATTCGCCTCCGGGTGTCTCAAGAGGAGGCCCGCGTGGTGCTTGTGGCTACGCATGCCGATGAGCGCCGTGCGGAACTTGACATTTCCGCACTGAGGGATCAATTCGGGGAGATGGTTCGTGGTTTCTATCGCGTTGATAGTAAGACAGGCCGTGGAATCCGTGAACTGAAGAATGCTATTGCAGGAGAGACCGCCGCCCTTCCCCACCTCAGGCCCGCTGGTGATGAACACTGGAAGTGGTCTAACTTGTGGAATTGGCTAGACCCGTTTAGCCTACGAAAGCTTGGCTACAAGAAGTACGAGCTTTGGCTTTGGTGTGACCATCCAGACTGCCCGCATCCGGCCACGAAGTACGAGATCCCGTGCTCAAGGAAATGGTTAAGGACGGTTGCTCCGATCACCTTGACCGTTGCAGTCGTGTTGGCCAAGGCACTGCCGATGATCGAGCCGGCAATACGACCGTATGTGCCCCCAGATCTCCTGAAGACTCTCAAGCCGCGATTGGACCGCATGAAGGAATTGGCGGAGATGACGATCGATGCGCCGTTGGAGCCTCGAACGCCGACGACACCGGAGTGTTCAGGGCTGACTGAAGCCCAAGGGCTTGCTCTGCGGGAGCTCCACGATTTATTGCTTGACGTGGACCCACGCCGCAACTGGGGAGGGCTAACGAGACACCTTGACACCGCGAGCGGCGATTACCACTGGGTCTGCCCGCGACACCGAAGTCTTTTTGATCCCGGATTGCCCGTTGAGGCATGATTGGGGGCAGGCCGACGTTAGTTGTCACTGGCGCGCTGGGCCACACCGCTAATGGGCCAAGTGACAGCAACCGCGGGCCGCTTTTCTTGTGGCAACATGGCAAGTGACAGCAACCCCGGGCCACTTGGATCGGTGGTTTATTCCCTGAAGGGACGATTCGGAAAATGGTATTCAATCGAGTTGAGCAACGGCTGA
>JABMRB010000693.1 GCA_013202865.1 Candidatus Nealsoniibacteriota bacterium
ACGTTCTTGACGATGTACTTGTACATCATCATGTCGTCGGCCATCTTGACCAGCTTGTTGAAGCGCAAGTCGATCTCCGCCTGACCGGCCGTGCCTACCTCGTGATGCTGGCATTCCACGTCGAGACCGCTGTCGATCATCGTCTGCATCATCTCGTTGCGGAGATCCATCATCTGGTCGGCCGGCGGGACGGGGAAGTAGCCTTCCTTGTGCCGCAGTTTGTAACCCAGATTAGGATTCTCTTCGCGACCCCGGTTCCACTGGCCTTCGACGCTGTCGATGTAGTAGAACCCGCGGTTCGCTTCCTGGTCGAAACGGATGTCGTCGAAGACGAAGAACTCCGCCTCCGGACCAATGTAGCACGTGTCGGCCAATCCGGTGCTCTTGAGATAGTTGACCGACTTGCGGGCGACGTTTCGCGGGTCGCGGGAGTAGTCGGCCCGGGTGATCGGGTCCTGGATGTTGCAGATCAACGACAGCGTGGCCAGCTTGGCGAACGGGTCCAGCGTGGCGGTGTCCGGCTGCGGCACCACGAGCATGTCGCTCTCGTTGATCGCCTTCCAGCCGCGAATGCTCGATCCGTCGAACCCCAGCCCGTCCTCGAACACGTCCTCGTCGAGTTGGCTGGCCGGAATCGTGAAGTGTTGCCACAGCCCGGGGAAGTCCATAAAGCGCATGTCGATGGCCTTCACGTCCTTCTCCCTACACAACGCCAATACCTCTTTAGGGGTCACTGCTCAGTCCTTTCAAAAAAGTGATTAGTGTATACTCCGGCACGGACACCCGCAGCCGGTCTGCTGTTGGTGCTAGGCAAGCTCAATGCTTCAGGTAGCTGGAGTCCGCAAACCGAGTGCCGGAAGCGGGCTCCGGCGAGAATGCCAATTGGCGTAAGTCATGCTTCGGCAAGGACTTAGGATGCACGCGTCCATCTGTCTGGCCGATGGGGGACCGGCGCGCGTGCCTAAAGAAAGTGCATTAAGAGCCTATTTATCGCGCAAACGACTAATCCCCTGTCGACCCTCATGTTAGCGTAGCCACGGCCGCCAGACCGTGGGATTTTTGCACTCTTGCGAGTCCAGCTACGGCTGCTCGTCCTTGGGCGGGTCCTGCGAGAGGTCCTCCCGCCAGGGTTTGCCTGCCCGGAAACTCTCTAACTCGTCCTTCAAATCGTCAACTCGATCTTCGCCGCCAACTTCGATGGCCTTCTCGGCCCATTTCACTGCCTGGGTGAAGTCGCCTACTTCGGCGTAGGCGGCGGCCAAGGTGCTGAGAATGTGGGCCTGCTTGTGCTCGGTCAACTCGCTGGCCTCGGCCGCCATCCGGACCGCCCGTTTGCCGTCGCGGAGCTTGTCGGCCGGCGAGGTTGCCAGGAGCCAGGCGAAATTGTTCAGCAGATGCGGGTCTTTCGGCTGTTGCTTCAGTGCCGCTTCGTAGTCGGCGATTGCTTCGCGGTGCTTGCCGGAGCTGAGCAACGCGTCTCCGCGACCGCGAAGCGATCCCCAATGCTCGGGCCGCTCGTCCAGGATGGCCGTATAGATCTCGGCGGCCTCCTTGTGTCGCTCTCGGCTGGCGTACAACATGGCCAGTTGCGCCAAGGCCACCAAGTCCTTGGGTTCTCGCTGGCGATGTGCCTGTAGCTCGGCGATGGCTTCGTCGAACTTCTCGGCGGCAGTCAACAGCAACGCCCGCAGCCGCACCGCGGGAGACAACCCCGGCTTCAGTTTCAGCGCCCGATCCACGTCGGCCAGGGCCTCGTCGGATTGGTCGAGTTGCTGGTACAGGCCGGCGCGGGTCAGCAGGATCAGGACGTTTTCGGGCTCGATCCGGCAAGCTTCCGTCAGATCGGCCAGTGCGGCGTCGAGTTTCTTCTGGGCCGCATGGATTCGGGCTTTCTGCACGAGCAGTGCGGCAGCATCCGGCCGCAATTTCCGAGCCTTGTCGAGACTGGCGTGCGCCCGGTCGTACTCCTTCTGCATGGCGAGCACCGTGGCCTTCAATACGTGGGGGTCCGCGTTGTTCGGTTCCAGTTCGGCGGCCTCGTCCAGCGCGGCCAGCGCGGCGTCCAGATCCGGTTGCGCCGCATGGATTCGGGCCTTCTGCAAAAGCAGTCCGATCGCGTCAGGCCGCAACTTGCGAGCCTTGTCGAGGCTGGCCAGCGCTTCGTCGAATCGGCGCAGCATGGCCAGTACCGAGGCCATCAACTCGTGGGATTGCGGATTTTCCGGTTCCAGTTCGACGGCCTTCTCCAGATCGACCAGCGCCTCGGCCAGTTTCCGCTGCAAGATGTTGGTCAAGGCACGAGTACGCAGCAGACCGGCGTCCTGCGGGGCCAGCCGGGCCGCCTCGTCGAGATCGGCCATCCGCTGCTCGGGGTCCTTCGTAATCCCCGCCCGTAACGTCAACGCCTTCGCCTTCAGCAACGGCTCGTCTTCGAGCAATTCGATCGTCTGATCCAGTGCCTCGGCGGCTCGCTTGCGATCGCCGCCGGGTAACAGGTTGAGTCGGGCAATCTGGTAGAGGGCCTGCGGATGGTCGCCCGTCAGTTCGACCCCTTTCTCCAGATCGCCCAGCGCAGCTTTGACGCTCTCGGCAACGTCGGGGCCGTCGGCAAGACGGGTGACGAGCGCACCGGCTCGCACCGATCCGCGCTGAACGAGCGTTGCGCCGAGCAAGGTCTTGGCAAACTTGCTGTTTTGCTCGTCGAGGCCCTTTTTCAGGGCGCTCTCACACAGCCGGATTACTTCGTCCAGATCGGCTTCGGAGCGGGCGGAGACCTTGGCGGCCGTGGCCCGATCGAGATCATCCTGACCTTCGTCTTCGGCGCGAACGCGCCCGCCGACAAGCGTAATCGTAGCCAAAAGGGCCAATGTGCTTAAGCGAAACAGCAGCGACATGGCTCGCAACTCCCATTTTCGAGGACCGTGATTTGCAAAGGATCGATTGTAGACCTTTGCACAGGGAAATGGAAGCCGTTACACCGGCAGGCTCCCCTACTGCCCGGCGGCGGGTGGATCGGGTTCGGCGGGACGCAACGCCGGCAGGTCGGGTCGTAGCGGCGGAATGCCCTCGCCGGGATCGGGTTTCTTCGGCGGCGCGCCCGAATCGACGAGCATGTATCCGGCCCAGAAAAACGGATGGTTCGCCCGCAACGGCTTTTCGTTGGCGGTGCGCTTGATCCTCGGTTCCGCCGGGATGTTCACCTGGGAGCCCGCCGTGAGGAAAACGCTTCGTTGCCAGGCCTCGGCCGGGGGCGCGTGGGGCAGTTCCTGGGCGAACTCGCGGACCGCGTCAAAACTGGTTTGCCCGCCCGTCCGCCAACGACTCAACAGTAACGTTCGCGAACCGCTGGACATCAGCCCGCAGATCGACAGGAACACCTCCTCGCCGGGCGTGCCCGAGTTGAGTTGCTTCAACGAGTTTTCCGACGCCGTATGGTAGCCCGGCAGGATGATTTCGTCGGGAGCCCCCCACGGCAATCTGAGCCAATCCGAGAGCGTGCTGCCGGCCTTACCCCGGTCGATCGGGTCCGGTGCCCACGCATAGGGGCCCGTGCCGGAAAGGTTCAGGTCGTCGAGCACAATCAACCGGTCGAACAGTGAGCCGTAGATGGCCGAGGGCGCCGGCGACGGAGTCTTCAACGCCACCGTGCCGGGAATCGCAGCAGCGAGTTGGTCGAAGGCGGCCCGGGCGATCGATTCGTCGTCGCGTGGAAACAATCGCCCCACGACAACCGCCGTATTGCCGGTCGGCTTGCGGCCGTGCCCCATCGACGTGGCCAGTGAGGCGGTCGGTGCGTAGCGGATGCGGAACTGCCCGATCAGCGGTCGCGACTTCCCCTTGACCGTCACCTGCAACGCCTCGAACGGCACATACCATAGCACGCCGTCGGGCACGATCACCAGTTCGTCGAACGGTTGCGTGAAGTCGGCCTGCGAGCCCCGGAGGATCTCTTTCAGCAGGTCGGCGGCGGCCTTCTTCCATTGCAGGTCGGCCAGATCGTCGACGGTCAATTCGGTGTTCTGTTGAAAATGGCCCATCTCCCGCAACAGCCCGATCGTCTTGCCCGCCAGCGCCGCCGGTGCGCCGACCTTCCAGTAGCTGTACTTCCGGTCGTTCAGCAGGAATCCATACAGGTGGCGGCTGGTGGCGAAGAAGGCCAGCATTGCGTGTCCGGTGGGCATCGCCTCCTGGATCTCCTGGACGGAGCGCAACGGTGGGAAGACCAACCCGGCCGGTTCGCGGCGCAAGGCGATCTGGCGCATCAGCGCCTCCTGCTCCTCGCTCAGCGCCGCCAGTTGGCCGAGCAGTGCGGTCTGCTTGGCCTGTGTCTTCGTGTCCACAACGACCAGCGGCATTGCCCGCAACTGCCCGCGAACGATTTTGACCTGCTCGGTGAGCCGTTCGTAGGCCGGATAGCGAGTCAGCAGGTCGCGGCGGAACAACTGGTCCTCCTGGCGAAGCACGTTGGGCGAGGCCTCCAGAATCCAACGCAGCGACTGCAACCGCCCGCCAAACGCCAACGAACTGAAGAAGCGGTGACGCCGTGCCCGATCGGCGATCTCCAGGGCCTTTTCGTGGGCATTGCGCTTGAGCGCCACCTCGAACCACCGCTCCAGCGGCCCCGGATGCGGCGTGAGCAACACGGACATCGCTTCCATCGGATCGGCCGACCAGTCGGCCCCTTGCGGGTCGCGAAGCACTTCGCTGTAGAGTTCCATGGCGATCCGCGGCTGGCCGGCGATCGCTCCGCCGGTATACAATCCGTCGGCCAGTTTGATGTGGAACAGCCAGTACGAACCCCGCTGCATGTAGTTCATCGCCGTAACCAGCGCCTGGTCGCCCTCGGCGGTCTTCTGCTGCTGGAAGAAGACCAGCGATTGGAGGTAGCTCCACTCGGCGCCGATCCGCCCGGTACCCATCTGGCGGCGTCCGATGCTCAGGTGGGCGTCGTCGAGCGCTCCGGCGGCCTTATCGGTCATTCCCAACACGGCGTAGTTCTCGGCGGCCACCAGCAACAGCGTCGTCTGCAATCGTCGGAGATCGTTCACCCTGGCCCACTTGACGGCCTGCAATAGCGGCGGATAGATGCCTTTGCCGTTGGAGGACAGCAGGTGAGTCAGCGCGGCGTAGCGGAAGGCCTCTTCCAGCACGCCGACGTCGGGATAGTAGACCGCCGCGAAGGTGGCCTCCTCGAAGAACTTCTTCGCAACCGGGAAATCGCCACGCACCAACGCCAGTCGGCCAAGCTCCAACAACGCCGTCGAGGTCAGCGGATGATCGTACTGGCCGGCCGCCACGATCGCGCGCTCCAGGTACGGCTTGCCCTGGGCCTCGCGACCGGCCGCCAAGAGCGCCAAACCGTATTGCACGTTGATCCACGCCTCCGACCAGTGGTTCGGCGGGCCCGGGCGACGCGCCAGAGCGGTCATCACCTGAGTGGTCAAAGGGTCGTGCCGGCTGACCGGACCGAGCAGCTTCGCCCGTCGCCGGATGGCAAGCGTCGTGCAGCGGACAACCTCTTGCACCTGGATCGGACGGAGATACGCTTGCTGGACCACGCCGCCCTGCTTGATCTGGGGGTTGTTGTTGACTCGGCCCCGCGCGATCAGCATGTCGGTCGGGTAGTGTCCCAACCGGGAAGGCCGTGCCCTTCTCCCCCAGGGGATTCGCACGACAGTGGACGATGGTTGGATGGCAGGCGGAAACTGCACCCGAATCATCCAGTCGGAATTGGCGACGAACAGGTTCAGCGCCGCCGTGTAATGGCCGAGCGCCTTGTCGAGGTGCCCCATGTGATAGTAGCACTCGCCGACCATCGTCTCGTAGCAAATCGAATCGATCCAGCGCGTCACGCCGACCTTGATCGATCCGCGGCCCTCGGCCTGAAAAGCGTCCAGCGCGTCGCTATACTCGCCGTCGTAGAAGTCGGTGAACGCCGCGCGGTACCCGACCGTGGGGACGGATCGCTCGCTCTGGGCTCGGGCAACACTCGGGGCAAGCAGCGCCGTCGCCAAGCAGACCAAGGTCATCGCGGCGCTCCATACCGCAATGCTGGGGAATCGGCACGAGAAAAAGCGGCAGCCGTGGCGGTTTGGCAGCACACGACCGGCAGTGGCGGACGTCATCATCTCTGCTCCTGGAGGTTTCAGCCCGACCCATACCCCGGGAGGCAACCGGAGCAAGTTTAGTTGCAAGCTACTATGATCTTACGCTTTGGCCCCAGGTTTTTCCAGCTTTACGGGTGCCGAAATCCCGATTGTGGCCGATTTTTCGGCGTCCACCCGGGGGGACGAACCACTCGACCACGCTAAAGTCTCGCGCATCAGGTGACGATAACGATCGTGACGGTTATGTCGGCTACGGCAACTTTGCGCCGAGCACATACTGGGTAAGATACACACAATACGAACCTTTCCAATCGACGGAGGTGCCCCATGAAGGGCTCCAACAGCCAACCTCCCCCGTGGCGAACCGGTCTGATCGGGCTGGCCTTGCTGGCTACGGCCGGAATCACCGGCTGCCAGGTGGACATCGGCGGCCAGGTGTTGCCAAGTCCCTACTACCAGACGGACGACGTCCAGTACTTCGCACCGGGGCCGGAGTTCAAGCTGGAGAGAGAGGCGGCCGCATTGAAAGAGGCCAGCGCGCAAGAAGGCTTGCGACGCTGATCGACGAATAACTTATTGCCGAACGATGACCGGCGTGGTGGCAATCGGGGCGCGAGTTGCGTCATCGACGCAACTCGTCGGCGTCGGGAGCGTTATGGGGGGGACGGCACCCTTCGTTGCTGACGTCCAAAGTGCATAGGCCACTTTGGGCGTCGGCGGCGACAGGGATTTCTCCATTTATTTCGATCCCGTGCCTGAAACATCAGCCCTTTCGGATCATGTCCGGACTACAACTCTCACAAGACGCTCAACTCTGGGTCAACATGGTGTTGATCTGGGTCGGATTCGGCGCACTGGCTGGGTTGCTGGCCAGAGCCATCCTCCCCATACGCCACCCCAACGGCCTGATGCCGACACTAACGCTGGGGATCGTCGGCAGTGCGGGCGGACTCTTGGTCCTCTCGATGCTCTATCGCGGCCAAGAACTCAACCCCATCAGCCCGTTGGGGTTCCTCGCCGCCACCGCCGGGGCCTTTCTGCTGATCGTTATCTACCGCGCACTCCACGGCTACCTCGCCAGAGGCGGGGAAGATCTCGGCGCGTGATCCCTGAGCCGGCGAAATACTTCACTGCCCGGGATCGAGGGGCCGGAATCGATCCCCGCTCGAATGTCACGTTGCAGTTCTCTGCGCCTCTTCAGGAGACATACATCATTGAGGCACGCAGTTCGGCGTGGCGACGGGCCACATGGGGGGTTTGCTCTACATCCCGAGTGTACCACGAGCGGGCATGATCAGTCAAACGGCGCGCCCGCCACCCATCCCGGAGCCGATCGAGCAAGACCCACGTTTGACTTGCCCCGGCGGCCGAACTAGGCTTGTTGGGGTGGTTGTCTGCGCCTCGGGCCGTTCGGATTCTCGCGAAAATGGCGATTGTGATGCATGCTTTCCAGCTATTGCTGACCGGCTTCGTCCTGCTGCAACCCGCGGCAGTGCCGCCGGGTACTGCGCCGGCCGATAGTGACGCGGTCGGGCCGTCCGAGCAGGTTCGCCAGATGCTAACCCGCCTGGATCGGGCAAACCGGATCGTGCTCGACGACAACGAAGTGGCCGTCGAGCGGGCCAAGGCGATCATCCGGCTCAGGCAGATCGCCCAGGGCAACCGGCCTTCGCAGGCGGAACTCGACCGGCTACGGCAAACGACCGCCCAGCGTGAACAGGCGGCCGTCGAGCGGTTGGCCCGGCAGTTTCGTATCGAAGTCTATCGCACGTTTCGCCAGCGTCGTAGCACGGTCGCAGGGCGCCGGGCAGATTTGGCTCGGGTGCTGGCGTCGTGGGAGTCGGCCGGTGGACAGTACGACGAGCAAGAGTGGCTGATCGACTGGCTCGAGTTGGCGATCCACAACTCGACGCCCGGGTCGGTCGGCCCGATGCCCAAGGCCCCGATTTTCACGCTACCGGAGTTCGAGCCGCTGGTGGCCGGGGACCCGCCGGCAAGGATCGAGCGGCCCGTAACGCCTCATCCCTCTTTGTCCTCTGCGGCGATGGTCCAGCACGATCGCCGCACGACCGTCATGCAGCATGCTCCGCAGCCGGGTACGGTTGCCGTCGATCCGTCGCCGCCGCGGGCGGTCGCCATGACAACGCTGCCCGCTCGCGTCAATGTGTCGGACACTCCGCTGCACAGCGTCCCCGCTGCCGGAGGCACTGTCTCGCGACCGGGCCGTTCGATCTCGCCGCCGGCGCGCCACTCCGCCGTTGCTGCAGCCGCGATCCAAAGCCCTCGCCCAGAGCACGGCTTGCCCGTGATTCTGCCGCCTTCGACGTCGCGCCGGCCACAGATCACCTTCCCTGCACGGCTGGCGCAGCACGGCGCCCCGGCGACCGCGAAGCAACCGACAATCGAACAACCGGCCGCGACCGCTCCGGTTCCCGATCGGCCCGGGTCCGCTACGACCGCGGGCGTGGCCGCACTGCGGCGACCGACCAACGGCGAACCGGCGATCGTCGCCCACCTGCCCGCGCGGCCACCGGCACGCCGGCCCGACACCGACGTCTTGCCGGCGACGGCGCCCGGTGATTCGGCCGAGGCGCCGGTGCCCTCGGTTGCGTCGCGCCGCTCGAACGTGCCGTTGCCGAGCGAGAGCGCCGGGCGAGGTCCGACCGGCACACTTGCTCCACGCCCGAACCGGGCCGTTGCCATACCCGAACCGCCCGCCGTGCCGGCCGAGCCGTTGGCGACCGTCACACCGCGACGAGCCGATCCGGATTGGCCGTCCGGTTTCGGCGTTGAAACGCCGCCACTTCCGTCACGTACCGCCGAGGCGTCGCCACGATTGCTGCCACCGATGGAAGACCCCTTCGCAGGCCCCGCGGCGCCACGTTCGACCCCGACGCCGCCACTGCCCGACAGCCTGGCGATGATCCCGCGACGCGACGGCCCCGCGACGTTCTCGCCGGTCCAACGGCCGTCGACGGTTTCCTCGGCAGGCCCACCGGCGCCGTCGAACTTGCCCCCGGCCCCGCCACGGCGTCCGCGCGCGGCGACCGGTTTCTTGGACTCGCCACCGCCGACCCCTGCCGATCTTCCCCAGCGGGTCGCGTCGCTGCCGTCGGCGGCCGCCGCGCTGCCGGACGTCCGGCCGACGGCCCCGCGAACCTCGGTGTCCGCCGCTCGGGTGAACCTCGATGAATTGAAGGTCCGGATCGCAGGCACGAACCTCGCGCTGCGTGCGTTGGAGGACGACGTGGACGAGGACCTCCGCTGGACGGCCGCGCGGCTGGAACCGTTGGTCGAACGCCTCGGCGGCCTGATCGAGCGACGCGGCGACCTGTCGCTCTTCTTGGATCTGCTGGGCCCCGGCGATCGATCTCGCGTCGGGCGGCTCGATTCGACCCGCCTGGCCGTATCCCAACTCGCCGAGCGGATCGTCGACGCCCGCGCCATGGTCACCGTCGACCTCTTCCCCGGCAGCGACGCCGACCGTCGCCACGAGCTAGCCCGTCTCGACCAACTCTCCCGCACGCTGGCCGAGATGGTTGTGGAGCGGTAGGGGCGAGCCGCGGGGCTTGCCCCCGCGCTTCCGCTGCGCCGGGACAAGCCCGGCGGCTCGCTTAGCGGAAACCACGACGACTTGTCAGCCCGCCCGCCCGGCTCGCCGTCTCTTCCAAGCAGCAAAGAGCAACCCAAACGCCCCGACACCCAAAAGGATTACGGACGAAGGCTCGGGGACGATCGTGATTGATCCCTTGGTGAATCCTACAAAAATCGCCTGGATACCGTACTCCGGCGGATCTCCCGGATTAATGAGCACGGGTTGCAGCAGTTGGGTATCGCCGTCCGGCGTGCCCGAAAGATCCAGAGGCCACGTTCCCGACGTGTAGCCGGTGGTGTCGACAACGAAGTTGATCAACAAGGCCGTCTCGGTGGGAGTGCCGAGCGCAACAGTGGCGAGGCCGTCGAGCCAGACGCCACCCATGAACAACTGCGCATGTGGCGCGTACGAGTCTGGATATACATCCATTCGCTTACCACCGAAACTGGCCGATTCCCAGATCGTTCCGGGAAACATGGCGGGGTCGCAGTCCGGATCGAAGTAGTTTGGGGGCACCGCGGGAGCGGGCTCCTTGAATTTCGGCCCGGCCACGCCGCCGTGCGTCAGTCCGCCTCCGCCGATCATAGCTCTCAATTCCATGCCTTGGATCTGTTCACCGCCGAGTACCTCAACTTGGATGATTTGATCCGGCATGTCGGGCTGAAGCTGGTAATCCCCAACGATGACGGTTGCCCCGGGAGCCGCGGCCCCGAGGATCGAAACGACGATACAAGCAAGAAGAATAGGACAAACTTGACGCATTATAAATCTCCTTCTGGTGTACACTCTACACGCGTGAAAACCTCAAGAACTCGACGCCCAACGCAGGTGCCGATCCACAACATCCCCAGAGAATCACCATCACGATGGATGGCCGAGTCGGGGTGCCTTCAGACTGCTGCCTCTGTTTCGCAGTGTAGTTGTTGTAGCTGAATTCGCAAGAATTCAGTCGTCGCCGCATCGGACTGAATTCTTGCGAATCCAGCTTCACGAAATTGGTCGACAAACACTAGCGTAGCAGCCAAGCCCGTCATTGTCAAGCAACTCGGACGAGAATGCGGGACACACCCACAGAGGGGGTCCAGACAAGCAGGTCGGGTGGTAGTGCGACTGCCACCCCAACACACGGCCACATCTTGCGGAGCAAGATGGCTACTCTTTCTTCCCATACGCCGGCGGGCCGATTAGCGCTTCGATCTGGTCTTCGTCGAGCGTCTCTTCACGCTCCAGGGCGGCGGCCAGCGTGTCGAGCTTGTCGCGGTGGTCGACGAGC
>JABMRB010000694.1 GCA_013202865.1 Candidatus Nealsoniibacteriota bacterium
CCACAACGCCTGGTACGGCTACAAGAATTGGGGCATTGGCTTGGCGTGTTACGCGACCTTTCACGAGAATCCTCGCGCCGTGGAGATTCTGCGTACGCTTGAGCGGGACTATCTCAAACGGGCTGCGCCGGCGCTGGAACTGGCCGGTGCCGGCGGGGGCTGGGCGGAAGGCTATTACATCCACTACTGGCTCTATGAATGGCTCTTCTTCTGCGAAGTGGCACGCTGGTGCGAGGGTGTTGACTACTACGCCGCGGCCCCCCGGTTCTATCGGCACCGTGCCATCGCCGGCATGTTCGAGAGCTATCCGGGCATCGGCATCTACAACTCGCGTCGGCCGGTTCCGATCGGCGACGGCGGCGGCCGCGTCTTCGGCGGCGATCGCGACAAGGCACTTTCCTCTCGCCGAATCCTGGTCAACTATTTCCACGATGATCCGGACCATCAGGCGGTACACGCGTTTAACGAGACCACGCCCCGGTCCAGTGTCGGGGTGAATGCCTACAAGGATTTCCTCTGGCGCGACGCGACGGTGCCCAAAGCGGACTTGAGTCGTTTTCGGCGGTCGCACTTCAGCCCGGGGGCGGGATACGTTTACGCCCGCAGTTCGTGGGACGAAGACGCCACCTACTTGTTCTTCAAGTGCGGCAACCGCTTCACGGCGCACCAACACTTGGACGTGGGCAATCTTCTGATTTACCGGCACAAGGAACTCATCGGTGACGGCGGGCATTACGATGGTTTCGGCACGACGCACGACGTGAACTACCATCTCCGGTCGATCGCGCACAACACGATTCTGGTCTACGACCCGGCGGAGACGTGGCCGGGGATCCGCGCCGGACAGGTCACCGGTAACGACGGCGGCCAATCGCACGCCTGGCCACACCACAACGGAGCCGTGGCCGACCCGGCCGCCTGGCACAAAGACCGCGCGATCTACGAGACCGGCAAGATCCTGGCTTTTGAAGACGCCGGCGACTACGTGTACGTCGCGGGCGATGCGACCCGGGCCTATTCGCCCAAGAAGCTGAAGTGTTTCACGCGGCAGATCGTCTACGTTCGTCCGGACACGTTCATCCTCTTCGACCGAGTGGTCTCGCGGCTAGCGGAATTCAAGAAGACCTGGCTGCTACAAGCGATGAAACGTCCGGAAGGTACGGCACCGAACCTCACAATCAACAACGGCAAAGGCCGGCTCTTTGTGCAAACACTGCTCCCTCGCGATCCGGAGGTCCGGCTTGCCGAAGGCCCGGAGCTTTACGCCTACGACGGGAAAACCTTCCCGGCAACTCGCGATACGGGAGCCGCGCCGGCGTGCCGAATCATGGTCTCGCCCTCCAAGCCGGCCCAAGCGGACTACTTTCTGCACGTGCTGACTGCCACCGATGCGACCGTCGAATCCGCTGCTACGGCCCGCGTTCAAGAGACCGAAGACAAAGTGACGGTGCAGGTCGGCCGGATGACGGCGACCTTTTACAAGGCCCGGGTCCGAAGCGAAATCAAGCTCGCCGGACCGCCTTCGCAGTGATTCTGTTTTGGAGTCCACAAAACGAGACGAGAATATCTTGCCTGCCTGCTCGGATGTCTGGTATAAGAACGTGAAGATCCTCCCGCTCCATGAGAAGAACGGATGAGATCGACTGCCCGATAACCATTTCACCGATCGAAACGAGGAGAAACGCTATGTTGAAGACTGACATGTTGAGAGCCGCGGATCGTACCAACCGGCGGCATTTCCTCAAGGCGGCCAGTGTCACCGCCGCCGGGTTCTGGGTCGCCGGAGGTGTTTCATCTCGTGCGCAGGACTCGGCCAACGAACGGCTCAGGATGGCCAGCATCGGGATCGGCGGCAAAGGCGGCAGCGATTCGAGCGACGCGGCCAGTCACGGCGACATGGTGGCCGTCTGCGACGTCGACAAAGGCCGCCTGGCCGGCGCGCTGAAGCGATTTCCCAAGGCCAAGGGCTACACCGATTTCCGCGAAATGCTCGATAAAATGGGACGCTCCATCGACGCGGTAACGGTCAGCACACCCGACCACATGCACGCGCCGGCGTCGCTCATGGCAATGCGCATGGGGATTCACTGCTTCTGCCAGAAGCCGCTGACCCGAACGATCTACGAAGCACGCCTGGTCGGCCAGGTGGCCCGTGAGAACAAGCTCGCCACGCAAATGGGGAATCAGGGCACGGCCGGTGACTCGCTTCGGCGATCCGCCCACTGGCTCAAGAACGGGGCGATCGGCACGGTCCGGGAGTTGCACATCTGGACCGATCGGGCCAAAGGCTGGTGGCCGCAGGGAGTCGCTCGGCCGGCGCCGAGTACGCCGCCGGCGCATCTTCCATGGGATCTTTGGCTCGGCGTCGCGCCGACGCGGCCTTATGCCCGTGGATATCATCCGTTCGTGTGGCGAGGCTGGTGGGATTTCGGAACCGGAGCGCTGGGTGATATCGCCTGCCACGTGGTCAGCATGCCGTTCATGGGCCTTGATCTGCGAGACCCGATCTCGGCCGTTGCCGAGACGTCGGGCCACAACAAGGACAGCTTTCCCGAGTGGTCGATCATCACCTTCGAGTTCGCCGCGGCCGCGGCGCGTCCCGCCGTGAAACTTGTCTGGTACGACGGCGGCAAGCTCCCGCCGAAGGAGTTGCTCGGCGGACGCGACCCGTCGCCCAAGGGCGGTTCGCTCGCCATCGGCGACAAGGGGATCCTGCTGGGCGATCAGCTTCTCGACGGCGGCGAGCCGGTGGACGTCGAATTCCCACATTCGCCCGGTCATTTCCAGGAGTGGATCCGCGCCGTCAAGGGCGGCGAGCAGGCAATGTCGAACTTTCCCGACTATGCCGGTCCGTTGACCGAGACGATGCTGCTGGGGAATCTGGC
>JABMRB010000695.1 GCA_013202865.1 Candidatus Nealsoniibacteriota bacterium
CCCTGGGTCGACGACAAGGTCTGGCTCAGCGACTGGGCCGCCTTGCGAGCGAACTTCGGCAACGCGGGCTATACCGGAGGCGAGGCTGCCGGCGCGGCGGCCGTTCCCGAGCCGGGTACGATCGTGATGCTGCTGGGCGCCCTGGCCGGTTTGGCCCTGTTCGGCTGGCGTCGTCGCCGGGCGGCCTAGCCGTCGAGCCGAGTTGAAAAACCGAGAACACGTGCCAAGCGTCGCTCCCCTTGCCGGGGGGCGACGCTTTTTTTGCGCCGGCGATGCGCGTTGCCGGGTTCTTGCAATTCCGATTAGATCCCGGCAGAATGGAAGTAGTCATCTCGTGGAGCGAGATGGCCACCCTGCTCAAAACGCCGTTGAGAACAATCATGAACGCTCGGCAATCCGATTCGCCTGCCATTGCGGAGCAGGAAGTCTCTCGAAGGCGTTTCTTGAAGACGTCTGCCGCCGGGGCAACCGCCGGCACGCTGGTAAACCTCATCTGGCTCGACGACGCCGTCGCGGCGATTCCCGCGGCCGAAGGCTACCTGTTGGTCGACGCGAAGAAGTGCCAGGGCTGTGTCTCTTGTATGCTTGCCTGTTCCTTGGTGCATGAAGGAAAGGAAAGCCTGTCGCTGGCGAGGATTCAAGTCATCCAGAACTCGCTGAGTAAGTGGCCCGATGACGTAGCCATCGAGCAGTGGGTCGGCGGCCACGGCATGGGGTCGGCTATCTTTTTCGATCTGGTCAAGGACAAGACGATCGACGGTTTCGACGCGGCCAACGTGGTGACCATGATGACCTCGCCGCTGAGCGGCACGCTGGTGCCCGCCGGCGCCGGGCGCACCGAAGTGCAAGGGATCGGAGTCCAGTCGTATCCGATCGGGTGGTTCACCAGGAGCAATTTCGGCGGCCGCTTCTCCACCATGCTCAAGATGGCCGGGTGGGACGGGATTGTGCTCGAAGGAAAGGCCGACACACCCGTCTGGCTCGATATCCGCGACGGTCCCAGTCAATTCGGCGACGACCTTGCCGAGGGATGCATCCGGGCGGCCAAGCGATGGGGTCGGCTGGAGGAGGACCTGCAAACCGGCCAACTCCCCTTTCCCCACTGGGGAATTCCCGTACACCGGGACCCCCGCTCCCAGCTCGAATGGGGATACGGAACCATTCTCGGCGATCGGGACATCAACGAACACGACTTCGATTGGCTGCACTGGCAGCCTACCAACGCCCGCCTGGCGGGACGCCCCATGGAGATCGACGCCGAAGAGGCCGTCGGAATCTACACCAAGAAAATGGTGCCCTTCCAGGACGATCCCCTGATGCTCGACTACAGCACCGAGAATATGTATTTGCAATTACCACTCTTCAATCTCCTCCCCGGCAATTGTTGCGAATCCAGCTACCCGAAACGTGACAAAGCACGATGTTTCCGGAGGAGCCCGTTTCCGCAGCGGTGTGCAGCACCCACCCGAACGAAGGCCGGAAGACGACTCAATATTCGGCTACCGTCGGCGAATAACGCTGTGCCGGTCCTTTATTACTAATGGGGCTGAAGACCCGGACACCGTGTGTTAGGATAGAGGCAGGCGAGGAAACGGGACTGACGAGCCAAAGTGAGGTGGATTTGTGCGCGGCAATGGCAGAGTGTTGATAACCCTGATCGTGGCGGTTCTGCTGGTCGGCGGCGGAGTTGCAGCAGCTTACCTATTCTATCCGTGGTTACCCCATCCGGCCGACGCCGACCGCAACGACCTGCTTCGATGGCTCGTGCTGCGCGATCTGAACGCGGAATCGCCCGAGATACAGACCGTGCTGGCTCAGCGTCTGGAAGAGGAGTTCTCCACGGGACTCGATTGGGACGCGACGGCCGAGCGCCTGACCGCGCCGCAGCGAGAGCGGGTCTGGGACAACGTGACCGTGTTGCTCAAGCCATGGTTTCTGGAGAAGAGCGACAGCTATTTCCAATTGGCCGTTGCCGAGCGCCCGGCCTTCATGCACCAACTGACCGAGACGATTGCCGTCTGGAGGGGCGTCGATTCGCTTCGTTTGCAGCCGATCGCCACGGCCGACGACCAGCAACGCAAGGGCCTGTTCGGCACGTTGTCGCAGCAGGTGACCCAGTGGAAGAAGGAGGCGGAGCCGGACGAACGTGCGCGGATCGAGGAGTTCTTCGCGACGGTGCAGATGTTCTCCGTCCGGTTACCCGACCCGGCCGACGCCGACTGCGACGAGTTGGTGCAGTGGCTCGTGGTCCGAGATCTCCGCAACGAATCGCCCGAAACGCTCAGCGTTCTAATGCGGCGTCTGGAAGAGGAGTTCCGTACGGGCTTCGACTGGAGCACCAGAGCGGACGATCTGGACGAGTCGCAGCGGAAGCAGATTTGGGACAACGTAGTCCTGCTCATGAAGCCGTGGTTCTTCGACAAGACAGAGCGCTACTTCCAGTTGGCCGACGACCAGCGGCCGGCCTACGTCGACGAACTGATCGACATGATTACCGCCTGGAAAGACATCGACTCGCTTCGCACGCCGGAGGATCCGGCCGCATCGCGTAGCGAACAGGGCGGCCTGCTCGCCACGCTGGCCGAGAAGATGGAAGAGTGGAAGCAGGGAGTCAATCCGGCCGAAAGAGAGCGTATCGAAGAGTTCTCCAAAGCGATCCAGGTGCGGATCTTCCGGCGGATGCTGTCGAAGTTCACCCGGGGCTAAATTCTGGCGTGGCGGTTATCGAGCTTTTCTCAGCGGCGGCGAATCTTCCACGTCGTCACGATCGTCCTCGTGCCACAGCGGCAGGCCTTCTCGCACGCGCTCGGCAAGGACTGCCAACTTATCCTTCGTGC
The DNA here is from genome assembly GCA_013202865.1 of Candidatus Nealsoniibacteriota bacterium. Taxonomy (GTDB): domain Bacteria; phylum Planctomycetota; class Planctomycetia; order Pirellulales; family Thermoguttaceae; genus JABMRB01. The sequence goes on from JABMRB010000695.1 coordinate 2,838, forward strand.
CGGGCATGGCGTCGGCGGCGTCGAATTTGCCGAACTCGACCGTCGGCGGTTCGTAATCCCAAAATCCCAACTTGATCGCTTCTAGTACGGACTTCGGCACGGTTTCGTTCCTTCCCTCGTCGGTATCAGCTTCCTGGGCACCTCGGTGCCGACAGAGCCAACGAACTTGCGAATGCAAATGGCTCCAACATCAGCCCGGGTGGCCTCGCGCCATGTAAATGGAGTATCCAGCGACGCTGCGCCACGTAAATGGAGTATCCGTATTGTCCCGATTTTTCACAGGATGTCAAGCAAATCCGGTTGGATTTGGGGGGGTTCCTCCCGGATATTTCAACGCAACCACCTCTGCTACCCGAATCGGTTTGACCAACCCACCCGACTGAGCGTGAAGCAACACAAGGGACAAAGGCGGCGCGAACTACACAAACTGGGCGACGGAGCCCGCCGCACGGAATTGGCTGGCGGTTGCCCATGCTGCGGCGACCGCGTCCAGTGAAATAACTCGCATATTCCGCCTATTTGGTCCCGGCCGGCCGAGTATGCGGCACCGCACTGCCCCGCGCGGCCTTTGCGCTTCAGCGTGGTGTATGCTTTCCTGATAACCTGGTACGCGACTGCCTGAGAGGCAGGGCTTGATTTTTTCGCGGATATCCGGTTCTCTTGCCGGATTGTGTATTACCGGGGCAGACCTTGGGTCGCGGTATGGAGAAGCGACATGAACGAGATGAACCACGCACATCTTTCATCGGGCTCGAACAAGCCAATCCTGGTTGTCATCGGGATTATCCTGGTCGGCTACATCATTGCACTCGGATTCGATGCGCCCCAAACGGGGACGCGGATGATTGGCGAGGTCGAGGAATTGCGCCAAGAGGCCGAGGCATCGCCCCACCAGCCCGAGGCCCACGCCCCGCCTCCCGCCGTTTGGACGGTGCTGCCGTTCGTGCTGCTGCTGGGGTCGATTGCCGTGCTCCCGTTGATCCCGGCCACGGAACACTGGTGGGAGAGTAATCGAAACCGCTTTCTCGTGGCCGCCGGCTTGGGGATACTTACGCTGGCTTACTACCTGATACTGCACCACCACGCAGTCGCCGCGCATTGGCCGGCCCACCCCGACTGGCCCCATCAACACGCCATGGAGCCTTCCGAGACCGGGTTGAACTTCCTGGTCACGTGGGCCGTCTTTGCCAACGCCATCTTTGCCGAATACATCCCCTTCATCATGCTGCTGTTCAGCCTTTACACGATCAGCGGCGGCATTCGCATCCAAGGCGACCTGCGAGCACATCCGCTGACCAACTCGGCGATTATTGCGGTCGGCGGCCTGATGGCTAGTTTCGTCGGCACCACCGGCGCGGCCATGCTGCTGATTCGGCTGCTGTTGGAAACCAACCAGGAACGGCGGCACGTCAAACACACCGTTGTCTTCTTCATCTTCGTGGTCTGCAACTGCGGCGGGTGCCTGCTGCCGATCGGCGATCCACCGCTGTTCCTCGGATACCTCCGCGGGGTCGACTTCCTCTGGACGTTTAACCTCTGGCCGGCTTGGCTGTTCGTCAACGTCATGTTGATCGCCGCCTACTACCTGCTCGACCGATTCTGGTATTACCCGCACGAGGAAGCCATCGACATCGCTCGGGACGAGACCCGGGTACGGGGGCTGAAGATCACGGGGCTCTGGCCGAACGCCCTGTTGTTGTTGGGTGTGATTCTATCGGTCGCGCTGCTCGATCCGCTCAAGGTGTTTCCCGGCACCCACTGGCATCCCTGGATGTACCTCCGCGAAATTGCCCAGCTCGGGCTGGTTGCCCTTTCGTTGATCCTCGGCAGCGAGGTGGTCCGCCGGTCGAACAACTTCAACTACCATGCGATCATCGAGGTGGCGGCGTTGTTTTTCGGGATCTTCATCTGCATGCAACCTGCGTTGCAGATTCTCGGCGAGCGGGGGCCGCAACTCGGGCTGTCGACCCCGATGCACTTCTTCTGGTTGACCGGGGGCCTCTCGGCGGTGTTAGACAACGCCCCGACCTACGTGGTCTTCTTCGAGACGGCCAAGACG
>JABMRB010000696.1 GCA_013202865.1 Candidatus Nealsoniibacteriota bacterium
CCGGCAAGGTTCGCCTGAGCGAGGTCCGGCACCAGGTCAACGAGAACCTCTGGGTGGTCGGCTCCAGCCTCGATCTGGCGGCCGCCGAAATGGAACTGGCCGGTGTGGTCGGCCGCGAGATGATCCTGCGCGACAAGCTCGGCGAAGACTCGCAGCCGTTTGACTACCTGCTGATCGACTGCCCCCCGTCGCTGGGTATCCTCACGCTCAACGCGCTGGCGGCGGCCGACGAGGTGTTCATCCCCTTGCAGCCGCACTTCCTCGCCCTGCACGGGCTGGGTAAGCTGCTGGAGACGCTCGAACTGGTCGCTGCGCGGATCAACCCGCGGCTGAAACTCAGCGGCGTGGTGATGTGCATGTACGACGCCAACACCCGGCTCGCCGCCGAAGTGAGCCACGACGTCGACGAGTTCTTCCGCAACGCCCGGGGCCGCGAAGCACCTTGGGCCGAGGCCGCAATCTTCCAGACCCGGATCCGCCGGAACATCCGTCTGGCCGAGGCCCCCAGCTTCGGCAAGTCGATCTTCCAGTACGCGCCTTCTTCACACGGCGCGGAAGACTACCGGCAGTTGGCCGACGAAGTCTGCGACGACTCGTAGTAGCCCGCCCCTACTATACACAAGCCCCGAACGAACCTATTTCTCCCCGAATGCCCCCGCGGCACACACTTATTCGCCTTGCCTAGAGCAAGAAACGGGGTAGAATTGAGCTGTTCTATGAAAGTTACACAAGGCCCTGCGTGGGCCGAGATTGCAGGAGCGAATGCGATGAAGAAGATCTTGAAGTGGTCCATGATGCTGGCCGTGGTTGCGGTTGCAGTGACGTTCTTTGGCAACGGATCGGCCGAAGCGGCCAGACGTGTCGTGGTGCGGCATCGGGGTGTCCATGTCGTGGCCCCGAGGGTCTACGTGGCGGCCCCGCCGAGGGTGGCAGTCTACGGCCGCCCGGGTGTCAACGTCCGAGTCGGCGGTATTGTCGACGTCCACGTCGGAGGCAGGTCCGGCGTCGGTGTGCATGTCGGCACCCCGTACGTGCCCTATCGACCCTACCGGTACTACCGCGGGTGGTAGCCCGACCGGAAGGCGACGATTGCCGATAAGGCGACCGGCCGGAAGTGACTTATCCGTAGCTGGATTTGCAAGAATTCAGGTGTAATGCGACGAACCGAATTCTTGCGAATCCGGCCAGCAGTTCAGTTCGTTCTTGTCAGTCGAACCGGATGCCTAGAATCTCGAACTTCAGCGTTCCTTGCGGGACGTCGATTTCCGCCTTGTCGCCGACCTTCTTCTCGACCAGCCCCTGGGCCAGCGGGCTAGTGATGAGGATCTTACCCGTCTCGTAGTCCTCCTCGCCGGCGCCGACGAGTGTGAATTCCTCTTCATCGTCAAAGTCGAGGTCCTTCACCTTCACCGTGCATCCGAAGCCGACCTGATCCTTGGGTAAGTTCGTCGTATCGATCAGCACGGCCCGCGAAAGCTTGCTGCGCAGCTCGTTCATCCGCGCTTCCAACAGCCCTTGGCTCTCGCGGGCACCGTGGTATTCGGCGTTCTCGGAAAGATCACCTTCCGCCCGCGCGGTGGCAAGCCGCTCGAGAATCTTGGGCATCTCGACGGTGTGCAACTGGTCCAGATCGGCCTTGATCTTGTTGTAGCCGATCCGGGTCATCGGGATTCGATCGCTGGACATATCCTACTTCCCCATCTTCCTGAGATTATCGATGCATTGCCGCACGCTATCCAGCGGCGGGACGTTGTAACCCTCCTGTTCGACGACGTACCACTCGGTGCCGCCGGTGGTCTCGCAGATCTCGAAGACGGTCTTCCAATCGACGTCGCCCTCGCCGATGGCCGCACCGCGCTTGCCGCCGTGTTCTTTCAGGTGGACGGTTGCCGAGCGGCCGGGATACTTCTTGAGCGTGGCGATCGGATCGCCGCCGCCGCCGATGCAGTTACCGATGTCCATCTGCATCACGACGTCCGCCGAGGCGTTGTCGAAGATCAGGTCCCAGCCGGTCGTCCCGTCGAACTTCTTGAAATCGCCGCCGTGAGCATGGTAGCCGACCAGCATCCCCTGATCTTTGACCTTCGCCGCCAGTTCGGTGAAGAGCTTGCCCGTGTCGATCAACGCCCGGGCTGACGCCCGATTTGCACCCGGCAGGCTCGGCACGATGAGGAACTTGTTCCCCAGGGTCTTATTGAACTCGACCGTGCCCTTGAGTGCGTCGCCGGTCAAGGTGTTCAGGCCGGTGTGCGTGCCGCAACACTTCAGACCGTTGTCGTCCAGCAGCTTGCGTAGCTCTTCGGCGGTGCGCCCGTGGTAGCCGGCGAATTCCACGCCCTCGTAGCCCATCTTGCCGACGGCCTCGATTACGCCCGGCAGGTCTTTGCCGCAATCATTACGCACCGAATAGAGTTGCAGGCCCAAGGGGATCTTCTTTTTGTCTGGTTTCGCTTGCACTACTGCCGGGTAGACGCCCGAGAAGCAAGCGACGGCCGCGCCGGCACCCAGCTTCAACATTTCTCGTCGTGTGATGCTCATAGTTCCTCCCGAGTCCGCAGTTGGTGTTATGTTGAGAGAACGCCGGGGGCCGATCGGCCCTCATTACCCCAGTTTACCACGTCGATTTGTCCGGTCAAGCAGGGCGCAGCGTCGGGATTTGCAGAGAAACGGGTGGCCCCGAAAGGCCACCCTGGATTTCGCCATCCCGCACGCAACCGTTCCTACAGATTCTCGATTTGCTCTTGGGCCGCGCGATGGATCTCGCTGTCCTCCGGTGTGCGGCTGACGATCTCGTCGAAGAGTTCCTTGGCACGGGTTGGGCGCTTCGCGATCAGCAACTCGGCACGCCAGTAGAGCGAGTGACATTCGCGGATCTCGCGGCAGGTCTTGGCTGCCGCCACCGCGTCGCTGTCCTGCGTCACTTCCACAAACCGATCGCGGGCCACCTGGGCCGACGGGGCGGGTACCAGCTTCGCTGCCCGTTCGTAAACCCAATAGGCACAGCACTGTTCGCCTTTCTTGTCGTGTTGCCGGGCGACCGCCAGAAGCGAGGCGGCTTCGGGCTCGTTCAACACGGCGGCGATCTCCGGCAGCCGACGCTGCTTGGAAACGTGGTTGCGAATCTCGCGATTCACGACCGGTACCTTCTCGTAGTCGTCCTCGAGTTGCTTGTACTCGCGAAACGCTTCGGTGACCAGCTTCGCCCACGCCGCGGTCGGCGCTTCCAGATCGCCGAAACCGTCGCCGGCCGACGACTCACCCGGCGAGGAAAGGCTGCCTCCGGCGGCGAGCTTCGAGTCGATCGCCCTGAGCTTGGCTCGGGCTTCCTCGGCGAGTTGCTTCAACCGCGATCTCGCCTCGACCGTGGCTGGCATCTTGAGACGTGACAAGGCCACGCCAAGGTAAAGTCGGCTAGCCACCGGAAGGTCGCCGTCCTGATACGCCTTGTCCGCCGCTGCCAGTCGGGCCGCGGCAGTGGCCGCTTTTCTCATGAGCTGCATCTGCCGTGCCTGCGCAGCCGCCCGGGCAGCCGTTGCCCGACGCGACGCCATGTCGCTGGACGAGTAGTAGCCGGCCGAGCTTCCCGACGCCATCGACGTGCTCCGACTCGGAGCACAACCGGAGGCACCTCAGGCACCCTCCAAACGTTTCACCGTCAGAAAGATAACCGCCAAGACACAAAACGCACAAAGAAACTGAGTCGGTCGCATCTTGAATCCTCCCTATTTCGGGCTGCCCCACCACCAACTATTAGAGCAGCATTGCAGTCGACAGTCAACCCGCCCTCGCGGCCGACAGCCTGACTCGTACGCCCGCCGACTAGCCCTGCGGGGGGGCATAAAGACGCAGCCAGAGCCTCGTCCGGATTCCGTGAGCCCCTTATCCCCGGGGATACTGCCGGCAATACTCGTAGAGCCCCATCACCGCGGCGCTGGCAGCATTGTGACTGTGTGGTAGGCCGTAGACCGGTATCTCGACCGTATGGTTCAGCAGCCGCAGCACGTCCTGCCCGATGCCAAGCCGCTCGTTGCCCACGATCAGGACGGTTTTGCGACGGAATCGGAAGTCGAACAGCGATTGCGAGCCGGTTGTCTGTTCCAGCCCCACCAACTCGAAACCCTCGGCCCGGAACCGCTCAAGCACGGGCGACAGCGTACGGTGGATCTCGATCCGAATCGATTCACCCGGCTCCCGGGCGATCTTGTCGATCACCTTGGCGTTGCCACAGCAGATCATCCGCCGCACGCCACAACAACCGGCCGCGCGAACGATCCGCGACAGATTCACGTTGCTCCGCATCGGCGGACAGGCCACGATCAACTCCCGAGGCCGCTCGAGTTCCGTAGGCGGCTTGTGACGGGTTTGGGTGGGCATGGATAGTGGGGAGTGGGGAGGCACGCTCACTCCATTGTACTTCCAACGCCCACGGGCTGCGCCCCGTGGGGTGAGATTGGGCGATCAACCAGAAAAAAGGGCCAGGAAGTGTCAATCGGTGCTCGACCACCGTGTTGCCTTCCTGGCCCAGTGTAGCGCAAAAAAACGCGCTACGGTACCTGTGCAGTTGCCTTGACGCAAACCACCACCACGCGCCTGTCGGCGGGCGTGAATGTCACAGCAGCAATCAAGGGTGAAAAAAGTTGAATAAACAAGTCGCGATGGGTCTGGATCGTTGCGGGGGGAGCTTTCGCCACCGAAGAAAACGGTCGCCGGTCCGCGAACAGGACCACTCGCCTCACGCACGCGTATCTATCCTATTCTACACCACGGCAGCCATGGTGCATACCCACCCACTGGTCCATCGGCCGCAGATTCTGGTACCGGTTCCCGTAATGCGAAGCCAGTAGTTCGCCCGCATCGCTTTCCTCACCCGCGCAGATTAACACGCAGCGCGACAGTAACTCAGCACTCCCCACTGCCCACTCCCCACTGCCTTCCCCCACTAAACTTTACCCAACCCGACTGCCCCTCCGTGGTTCGCCAAACTTATCCTTGAATCGGCCAATCTTCGCTTGCCCGGCCGCCGGTGTGGTGTATGATTTTCACGCTGTCATCTGGCCGCCTCGAATAGGAGATGGAACGATGCCTAGGATTGCGGCTGCTGTTGGGGTTGTTGCGCTGGTTGTCGGAGCGATCGGATTGAACGTCTGTCGTTATCCGGTCGTGAGGGAGATGCTTTCCGCGTCGCCCAATCTTTCCCTCTCCGGCAAATCCCTACAAACGGTGCCTTTTTCCGAATCCGACAAACGGTCGTCCACTTCGTATTCGGGCTACGGTTCGTCTTACGATTCAGGCTACGGTTCGTCTTACGATTCCGGCTACGATTCGTCTTACGATTCCGGCTACGA
>JABMRB010000697.1 GCA_013202865.1 Candidatus Nealsoniibacteriota bacterium
GCGTGACCTGATTGTGGTAGAGTTCCATCGGGTTGAGCGCGCGACTGCCATACTCGTCGTCTTGGGCATAGGGCCCGAAGACGCTCGACAGCAGCACCTTGGCACGCGACCCGGCCGGATGCGTGACGCAAGGTTGTTCGTTGGTCGGATGAGATACAATCAAGTCCGCTTTCATCGTGAGCAATCTCCTGGACGCTTGCGGCGGTAGGCGTAGTAGTGAAAAAGAGAAACCGAGTACAAGCAGCCAATTATAGATGTTTTCGCCGTGAAGCCTGTGGTTGCTGCGTATTTGTTGTGTAATAGGTGAGTAATAGTCTCGCGTAGTGGGGAAAAAACAGGCAAACTGGGGGTGCGCCTCCGGGCTACGGTGACGGTGACGGCACCTCGGCCTGCCGCGAGCGTTTGCCTACGGGGGTCATTCCGGCCCGCATGATTCCCCCTGCCTTGACGGTGGCCTTGTTGATTTGATACCCTGAAACCATGCCCTTCCGCCGCTCCTTACGACTGCCGATCATGCTCGCGATCGTGATGATCGCGCTGCTGGTGGTATTGACCGTCGGGTGGGTGCTGCTGACGATGTTCGGCGCCTCGGCCAAGCCGACCAACGCCGGGCTGTTTTGGGCCCTGCTGCCGATCGGCACCACGTTTATCGCGTTGCTGCTGGCGGGTGTGATCATCTACCTGGTCTTCTCGATCAAGGCGATCAACCTCGGCCGGCGGCAATCGAACTTCATCGACAGCGTCACGCACGAGTTGAAGTCGCCGATGGCGTCGATGAAGCTCTACCTGCAAACGCTCAATCGCTGCGAGGTCACCCACGAGGAACAGGCCGCCTTCTATCGGTTCATGCTCGAAGACGTCGAACGGCTCGACCATCTGGTCAACCAGATGCTCAATGCCGGACGGCTGGAGTCGGGACGCGTCGACGGCGCGGCGGAAAGCGTCCCCCTGGCCGACCTGTTGCGGGAGTGTGCCGAGGGAGTTTGCCTCCACTATCGCGTGCCCGCCCAGACCGTTCACCTGGACCTGCAACCCTGCACGGCCGGGGCGCGGCGACTTGACCTGGAGATGATCTTCCGCAACCTGTTGGACAACGCGGTGAAGTACGCCGGCACGGAGCCGCAGGTGGAGGTTTCCTTGAGCCCGACCTCCGACGGCGGCTCCCTGACGCGGATCGCCGACAACGGCCGCGGCGTCCCGCACAAGTTCCGCCGCAAGATCTTCGGCCGCTTTGTCCGGCTGGGGCTCGAACTCGAACGCGAGAAACCGGGCACCGGCCTGGGACTCTACATCGTTCGCACCCTCGTCCGCCGGCTCCGCGGACGCATCCGGGTGCGCGATCGCGAGCAGGGCCCCGGAACCGTCTTCGAGGTGCAACTGCCGGGTGGTCCGGCCGGCGATGCGGAATCGGATCCGGAAGACGCCTTGAATGAGTAAGGAACAGGCAGATGCCTGACGCGCAACACATCGTGGTCGTCGAAGACGAAGAGCACCTGGCAACCGGGATTAAGTTCAATCTCGTCGCCGAAGGTTACCGCGTGACCATCGTCGGCGACGGGCCCTCGGCGCTAGAACTGATCCGGAAAGAACCGGACGAGGTCGACCTGGTGGTCCTCGATCTGATGCTGCCAGGCATGAGTGGGTATGCCGTTTGCGAAGCGTTGCGGGCGGCCGACGTACACGTGCCCGTGCTGATCCTCAGTGCCCGGACCCTCGCCGAGGACCGCAAACGGGGATTCGACGTCGGCGCCAATCAGTACCTCACGAAACCGTTCGATCTGGACGAATTCCTCAGTCGAGTGAAGAACCTGCTGGCGTATCGCGGGCGACAGGCGGGGCATTCCGCCGGGCCGGGGGAGCCGGTCGCCGAGTTCGAGTTCGGCAACGCGCGAATCAGCTTCGAGACGTTCGAGGTCAGCGTCGGCGGACAGCCGGTGCGAATGACCCAGTTGGAGATGAAGCTGCTGCGATACTTCGTGGAGAACGCGGAGCGTGTGATCTCCCGCGGCGAACTGTTGGAGAACGTATGGGAGGTGCCGGGGAACTTGAACACGCGAGCGCCGGACCAGTTCATCCGCCGGTTGCGCAAGACGTTCGAGCCCGACCCGGCCAACCCGAAACATTTCTTGACGATCCGCGACGCCGGATATCGGTTCGTAGCGGAGCCGGAGGCAGACGTGTAGCAGGGCAACTGCCACACGAACGGCTTGTAGCTGAAGTCGCAAGACTTCAGGGGCCGCATCATTCGGTTGTAGCTGAAGTCGCAAGA
>JABMRB010000698.1 GCA_013202865.1 Candidatus Nealsoniibacteriota bacterium
CGTTCGGCATCGTGGTCGTTGCCACGGGCATCGACTGGCCGAAGCTCTTTGACGGCTTCTTCACGTTCCAGATTCCGGAAGTCGAGGGAATCACGACCGTCATTCTCGGCGCGATCGGGGCGTCGGTCGGCATCAACATGACGTTCCTCTACCCCTATTCGCTGCTGGCGAAGGGCTGGGGTAAGAGCCACAAAGTGCTCGCCCGCTGGGACCTGGCGATGTCGATGTTCCTGCCCTTCGTGCTGGTTACCTCGCTGGTGATTATCGCCATGGCCAACACGGTCCATCTGCAAGTGAAGAAGGAACATGAGCAGCAAGTGGCCGCGTATGAAGCGCAGGTCAAAGCCGGCACGGCCGAAGCAGGCAATCCGCCCAAGATCGAGATCGACCGGAAGATGAAGCCGGTCCGCGCCGCGAAGGCCCTGACCGGTGTGATGGGCGAGAACCTGGGCCGGATTATCTTCGACCTCGGGTTCATCGCCATGACCTGCGGGGCGATCAGCGTCCACATGGTCGTTTGCGGGTTCACCGCTTGCGAGATGTTCGGCCTTCAGTATTCCACCTGGCGCTATCGCCTGTTCACGCTGATTCCAGTGATCGGCATCCTCGGCGTGGTTGCGGAGACACCCTTCTGGTTACCGGTGGCCGCCTCGGCCATCTGCCTGACGATGTTGCCGATCGCTTACATCGCCTTCTTCCTGATGAACAACAAGCGAAGCTATCTGGGCGACGCCGTGGGCCACGGCTGGAAACGATTCGTCTTCAACTTGATCCTGCTGGTGGCAATCGCGATGTGTACGATCGGCGCAGCGATCAAGCTCAAGGGCGGTGTGTACGACAAGCTCTTCGGTGCGGCCCCGGCGCCGGCCGCAAGCACAACGTCCGACCCGGCAGATAAGTAATACCAGCTACCGCTGAAAGTGAGTCCTATGTCCGACGTTTTACCCGACGACGACGTCCTGGAACTGACGCCGGTCGAGGATACGCCCGCCGCCTGTTGTGCGTCGCCCGGATGCCCTTGGCTACTGAGCCTGTTCGCACTCGGCGGCGCCCCGCTAGCCGCCAGTCTCTACCTGGGTCTGGTGATGGGCACCAGCTTGTTGTGGGTGCCCGCGTTCGCCATCTTGCTGGGCTTCGTGGTGCTCGGCGCGATGGCCTACGTGACCCGTGCCACCGGAGAACCACCGTTTCGGGCAATCAACCGGCACATCAACCCGGTTCTCGGTTGGGCGTGGGCACTGGCCGCGCTGGCCGCCGCACTGGCCTGGTGCCTGCCGCAGTACTCCATCGCCGCCGGCGTGGTGCGGCAGAACTTCGGCTCCGGCGGGCCGGGCGACGCCGGCTCGGTGGGCGCGCGGATCGGCATCGCGGCCGTCATCCTCCTGCTGACGATGGCGGCGGCCTGGTTCTACGACTCGCCCGGGCGGATTGTGAAACTCTGCATGCTCGTGCTGAAGCTGGTGGTTGCGGCGCTGGCCGTTTGCTTCCTGGCGGCCGTTTGCGTGCAATTATTCCGCGGCAAGCTCGATTTCGGACAGGCCTTCTGGGGGCTCATCCCGGATCTCGCTTGGGTGTGGAACTCACCGGGCGGCCCAATCGGCGGCATAATCACGTTCTGGAGACCGGCCGACTTGTCGTTGGGCTGGCTCCTGGATGAAGTCCCGGTTAATTACCGAGGCTTCTGGACCGAGAGGGTGCTTCAGTGGCAGGGCGACGACGCGGGCGACGCGGTCATCGCCGCTGCCGGCACAGCCGTGGCCGTCAACGTGGCCTTCCTGGTGCCCCACCGGATGCTGCGGCGGGGCGCCGCCAGCCGCGCTGCACGCGGACCGTTGGCAAAAGCCTCGCTACCGGTCGTTTGCGTCCTCTTCGTGGCGGTGGTCAGTTGCGTCGTGATGGCCGCGACCTCGCAGTGGCAGCCTAGCGAGTCAGACTTCCGGCAGAAGTACGACGCGCTCTACGCCGAAGTCAAAGTGCCCAAGCTCCCGGGCGGTGCCACTTCCGGCACCGTTGTCAACGTCGCGACCTTGCCCAAGACCTCTATTGTGGCCGGCGCGACACTAATAACAATTGAGACCGACCAGGGCGTCAAGGAAATCTCGCATCCGGTGGCAGGCTGGACTCACGCGGTCCTCGTCGACGAGGACGAGACAGTCAAGGTCGGACAGGTTCTAGTCACTTTGCACGAAGACCGATACCCCCTTGAACTCCCCGAAGACGTTGAAGAGGAGGTGAAGCAGGCACGGGTCATGGAGTCGATGTACGTCAAGATTTCCGACGTGAGCGCGAAAGAGAGGAAGAAACACGCTCGACCGCTGGAACCGGCCGAGTGTGTCCTGGCCGACCTTTTGCAGCCTCGTGACGCCGGAGACTTCGACGTCGGAGACTTCGCCGCCGTGTTGGAACCGGCGGTCGGCGGGGCGGCCGGTCCGCTGCTGGCCGTCGGCGTGCTCGCGATCGTGCTCTTGGGCGTGACGCTGCTGACAATCACCGCCGGATGGGTGATCTGCGAGATGCTCGGAATTGCGTCGCAAGGCTGGCCCTACCGGGCCGGTTGTCTGATCGCCGCGGTGGGCGTCGCCGGACCGTTCCTTTGCACTGAAGGCCCGGTTTTCCAGATCGTCGTGCCGGCCTCCATTTTCTCCCTCATCCTGCTGCCGCTGGCCAGTGCGACCGCCATGATGATGATCAACTGCGAGAGCCTCCTGGGCGACCGGATGCCCCGGGGTGTCCGCCGCGTGGCATGGAACGTCGGCCTCGGTATGGCCGTCGCCGCGAGCACCGTCTTCAGCCTGTTGCTGATCTGGCTGAAGACCGGGGATGCCAGCCTCAAGCACGTCGGCAACGAGTTCGGCGGC
>JABMRB010000699.1 GCA_013202865.1 Candidatus Nealsoniibacteriota bacterium
ACGCCCGTGATGATCAACTTCGGCGAAGAGCCGTGGGACGAAGTGTTCATCACGCACGAAGCAGCCACGGGCGGCGTGGAGATCGAAAACACCGGCGGCGAACCGCTGGTGAGCCTGCGATACTTCGGCCCCGACGTACACGAAAGCGTGCCGAACGTGGGCGACGCGAATAAGTAAAACTCCCCTCTCCCGCTTGCGGGAGAGGGGCCGGGGGTGAGGGTGATGTGCGCTCGTCAAAAGATGATTGATCGTGCCCGCGCACTCCGCCGCGCCGCCACACCACCAGAGCAGATCCTCTGGTCGGTGCTTCGCGGTCGCCGGTTGGGAGGGCTGAAATTTCGTCGTCAGGAGCCGATCGGACACTACGTCGTCGACTTCTGCTGCCGCGAACACAAACTCGTGGTGGAACTGGACGGCATGAGCCATGACAACAAGGCTGAGTATGATCGCCGCCGCCAGGAGTGGCTTGAACAACAGGGCTACCGCGTAATCCGCTTGGCCAACGCGGACGTGAACGATTTGGACGCCGTCGCACGGTTGATTGCCCGTGAGGTGGGGTTGGAGTGGAACGCATAGTGAGAATGGAATGGATAGCAGACAAAGGAAGTGGAAAACTACAACTCCCCTCTCCCGCTTGCGGGAGAGGGGCCGGGGGTGAGGGTCATGACGAAGATATGGGAACGCATTGTCGACAAGGCCTTTGAGGCCCTTGAAACAAATCCCGAGGGATTACGATATTCCGAGCTTGTTCGGCAAGTCGCGGCTTCGGATGCGTCGCTGAAGATCAACACGATCCACGGGAGTGTCTGGAATCTTCACGAGCAGTACCCCGACCGGGTATACAAGCCGTCGCGTGGGCTGTTTCGGCTGACCAAGTACCGCGACCCCGATACGGATCAACTCAAAGAGGATCTCGTCCCGAAGCAACCGAAGAGGATCAAAGAGGAGGAATTCTACGAGCCGTTTGCGGATTGGCTGGTCAACGAAGTCGAGGAATGTACCAAGGCGATTCCGCTCGGAGGCAATCGATTCCGCGACAAGTGGGGTACGCCGGACGTAATCGGCAAGAGAGAGTCGAAGCGAAGTGACATTATTCAGGCTCCGGTCGAAATCATTTCCGCCGAAATCAAGCCGGATACGTCCCAGCTAGTGACTGCCTTCGGTCAAGCATGTGCATACTGTTTGTTCAGCCATAAGACGTATCTGGTGGTCTCTGACAAGTCACCCGATGACGAGATTGCTCGAATCGACACACTTTGCCAAGTATTCGGCATCGGGTTGGTTCTCTTCGACTCGGGAAACCCGGAGGACCCTCAGTTTGCGATTCGATCTCGGCCGAGACACCAACAGCCTGACTTGTTCTACGCTAATCGTTATATGAAACTGATTGAAGGGGAGATGTTTTCATAAGAGATATACCCTCATCCCCAGCCCCTCTCCCGCAAGCGGGAGAGGGGAGCTATATACCTTTCCCTAACGCAAAGCATAACCACGAGGACTACCCATGCCCGATAACCATCCCAACAACTGCCCCAAACTCCACAACGCGGCCTGGCCAGGCCTGGTCGGTAAGGGCGAAGGCGCCGAGCCGCCGATCGGTCTGGAGACCATGCTCGACATGACCGCCGAGGCGGAAGTCGATGGCCTGAAGTTCGAGGGCTTCGACATCTTCCTCTACGATCCGCATTTCGATATCGACGGCGGCGAGCCCGAGATCGAGAGCCTGGCCCAGAAGGCAAAAGCCCGGAACCTCAACGTCGGCACCGTGGTGGCTCCGATCTACGAAGGCACCGGCGGCGGCTCTCCGCTGGGGTCGGCCGAGGACTGCAAGAAGTTCGTCGGTCAGGTCGGCAAGGCGTGCAACGTAGCCAAGCGGCTGCGGGAGATGGGCGTGCGGCCCAACGGCAACGTGCGGTTCGACTCGGGCATCGGCGTGGAGCCCTGGGCCGAGGACCCCGAAGGCAACATGAAGAAGATCGCCGACGTCTTTCGCGAGGCATGCCTCGTGGCCGAGGATCACGGCGAACGGCTGGCTGCCGAGGGCGAGATCTGCTGGGGCGGCATGCATAGTTGGAAGCGGATGATCCAGCTCATGGAGATGGTCGACCGCCCCGATACGCTGGGCTTCCAGGCCGACATGTCGCACACGCTGCTCTACCTACTCGGCTACAACGCGCCGGAAGACGCCCTGCTGCCCGACGGCTTCGACTTCAGCAACACCGAGCAGTTCGACGAGGCCTACAAGACGTTGACCGATGCGTTGCGACCCTGGACGATCGAGTTGCACGTAGCCCAGAACGACGGCACCGTGCATGGCAGCGGCTCGCACGACAAGACGGGCCGACACTGTCAGGCGACCGACCCCAACGGCAAGCTCGACATCCCCCGCCACGCCGGCTACTGGCTCCGCGAGAACGACGAGCCGCCCAAGCGAATCGCCCACCTCTGCTGGGA
>JABMRB010000078.1 GCA_013202865.1 Candidatus Nealsoniibacteriota bacterium
GAATACACCGGGGGAAGGAGTTTTCACGCTGCCCCCGGGTGTGTTCACCCGGGGCTAAATGAGGTTCATCACCCGCTCAGGTCGAGCAGGTTGCCGCTTTCGCCCGAAGGGTCGCGGCTCTTGTGGTCTTCCGGCGGCGTCTCCTCGCCGGATTGTCCATCGCTGCCTTCGGGCGGGGCTTCCCATAGCCGCCGGCCGTCGGCGTCACGGTCGGCCGCTTCGTGATCCTCGCCGTCGGCTTCGCCGATGCCCGCGGCCGCGTCCGCCTTCCGGTCGGACTCGGTGCGGCGCTGCCCGGCGGCAGCGTCTTGCGCGGCGCGTTCCGTTTCGGAGCCCTGTGTCTGTGCCAGCGGCGAACCGGCCGCGCTGCCTACGATCCCCGCCATTGGACCGATGCTCATGGCAATAATCCTTTGCTTCAGGGGACAATTTGGATTACCGTCTTACCTCCTAAACATACCTTTCCCACTGACATTGGGCATCCACTGGCGGGCTTGCGGGAACACTCGTTGCTGATCTCTGCGGTTCTGCAGGTCGTCTTGTAACTGTTGCAGGGCCTGGTTGACCCCTGGAAAGGCTTCGGTTCGGGTGTCGGGGTTCTGGAGCGTTCCGCCGACGTGGATCCGCATGATCTGCTCGGCGGCACCTCCCATCAGTTCGCTGATCACCGGGATCTGCAAATCGTCGCGGCCGACCACGGCGTGGAAGACCATCGCGATATTCGACTCGAAGTCAATTTCGCCGCGGCCCAACAGGCTGATGGCGTCGCCGTTGAAATCGAGGCGGTCGAAGTAAACGTGACCGCCCTCGATGCGGAACTCGCCGTCGCTGGTGCTGAAGGCCGTCTGGTCGGGTGGCTGGAAGTTGAGGATCTTCAGCAGCGAGATCATCACCGGCAGTTCGTAGATGTCACCCTGGCTGAGCCGAATCGCGCCGCGCCCGGTCATCCCGTTGAGCGTTCGCCCGGTGCCGCCGAGGTCGACCACAGCCGCCAACTTTCCGCGCAGGTTCTGCCGCCCGGCGATCACCTCTTGGGCGGCCTGGCTCAAATCGGCCTTGCGCAACTCGGCGTGTACTCCATAGCGGGGCCGCTCGCCCAAGCTCACCCAGGCGTCGCTACGAACGGTTCCGCCGAAGAGCCTGCCTTCGAGCGAGCGCGGTTGCGTGCCGCCTTGGCGCGAACGATCGGGATGGTGTTTGGCCACCCAATGGCCCAACAGCACCTGTTGGTCGTCGATCCAGATCGGGCCTTTCAACTGCGTGACTTGAAAATCCTTGTACGTCAGCGAGTCGATCGCCAACTCGCCGCGGGAGTGGAATCTCCGGCCGTCGAACCCGCCGACGAGCGTCATACTGCCGTTGACGTTGCGCAGCGGAATGCCGCAATCCATGCCGCCTTGATGAAAACCGATCGCCACGTTCCACCACGAGCGGACCGGATCACCGAGCCCGGCGCCGCTTTCCAGATCGAGCGATCCGTGGAGGTTGACCGGGCCGGTGGACTGCAATTCCACCAGCGCCTTCTTGAGCCGCTCGGGCAGTGCCCGGATCAGGTCGCGGTCCTCCAACCGCAGCCGATCCACGGAGAGCCCTTTGAGATGCATCGCCCAGCGACCGTCGCTCAGGAGATTGCAGTGCCCGGCCGTCGCGAGGCGCACGCCAGCGTGCTCGGCCCGGATTCGCTCGAACGTCACGCATCCGTTGCGATAGTCCATCGCACCATGCAGCTTCTCCATGCGATAGGGGAACTGCACCGGCTCGATCGAGGTCGTGTCGCCTTTCGGCTCGGCGTGCAGCGTGACGTCAAGCTTCTTGGTGCCGGGCAGATACCGGACCTCGGCCGTCGCGTCGACCACGCCGTGAGGGTTGAGGCTATCCCATGCCCGGCGGACGTTCGGAGACATCGCGTCGTGGAGTTCCTGCTCCAAGGGAACGTCGGTCGCGGCGAAACGCAGGAACACCTCACTGCCGTGCCGCGGTGAGGTCATGGTTCCGTTGCACTTGATGCGTCCCGTGTCGTTGGTTCCCTCCAGGTTGCGGAATTCCCAATGGTCGTCGCGCATCGCAAGCGTGCCGCAAACGTTATGGAAGGGGTAAGGGAACTTGTCGTAACGGACCGAGCAGTTCTTAACCTCGATCACAGAGTCCTTGTGCAGCGTGCCCTCGGGCTGGTCGCGTCGCGTGCGGATGTAGACCGATTTGAGCGTCCCGCGAGGATTCAGCGAGCGGATGAAGGGTTGCGACTTCGCCGTCAGCGCCGAGAGCAGCTTCTCGTCGATCGGCAGATCGGTGCTACGTGCCTCGAAGTGGCCGGTCCAGGCGGTCGGGCCCGCGGTGGGGCGAAAGATCTCGGCGTCCAACTGCACGGGCCGCGTGCCGCTGAAGGCCGTCAGGTGCAATTGCAGCAGGTCGTCCTTCCAGCGGACCTTCCCCTTGGCGTGCTCCAGCGCGTAAGGATACTTCTTGTAAGTAAAGCCGACGTCGAGGCACTCGACGACCAGATCCGGCTGCAATAGTTGGCCGTCGGCGTCGAACGAGAGCGTCAAGTCGGCGTTGATCCGCCCGGTCGGCTCGTACTTATCCCATTGCTGCCTGAGCGACTCCGGCAGCCGATCGCGCCACCCGGCGCCAAGTTCAAGCTCGCGCACCCGGGCCGTGATCGCCAAAGGCGACTTGCCGAACTTCAAACCGTCCTGCCTCGCGGCGAGCCAAATCGTAGCCGGTCCGCTGCGAGCGGTTAGCTCCTCGACCGCGAATCCCCAACTACCCGCCCGAACGCTGGCGTGTATGTCGGTCAGCGGGTCGGGTAACCGGGGGTCGGCGATCCGCCCGCCCTCAAGCGTGGCGGAGGCCTCGAAACGATAGCCGGACGGCTCCGATGGATCGCTGCCGACGTCGAACCGCAAGGCCGCTTGACCGCGCAACTGGCCCAATACGGCCAGATGCTCGGCCAACGGCTCCGGCAGCGAGTCGTGCATCTCGGGCGAGACGTCCAGGCCCTCGATCATTCCGCCCACCGTCCACGTGCCGCCTTGCTTGTCGATCCGGCCTTCAATTTCTCCGCCGCGGAGATGGTCGGCGCTGAAGGTGCCCGCCAGCTTGTGGACACCCGCCTCCGGCGAATCCCCACCCGCCTCCGGCGAACTGAGCGTGAGGTTGACGTTGCGCAACGTCAGCGTCCGCGAAGGACTCCTCAACGGATCGAACAGTTCGATCGTTCCGTTCTGAACGGTTACCGACGGCGATTGTCCGCCACACTTGGGCATCTGCAACAGCATGGTTGTGCTCCACGTGCCGTCGCGACGCCGCGTGGCCCAGAGTGTGGGGCGGCGAAGGATCGCGCGAGTGATCTGCGGTTCGCCGACGATCAAATCCTGCATATCGGTCGCGCAGTGCAGCATCAACTCATCGATCTGGAGCAACTCGGAGCGAGGACCTTCCGCCCCGGGCTCGACGATCAGAAGACCGCGAACCTTGATCCCTTCCCCGTCGACCAACTCGGCGGAGTGGACCGTTACGAGCAAGTCGGGATACTGCTCGGCGATCTGCTGCTCGATCCGGCAACGGATTTCTTCGTCGACCCGATCGCGGAAGTAGAGGAACCCTCCCACAACGGCAATCAAGACGGCCACTAGGCCCCACTTGAACAGAGACCAGCAGATGTTAGTCAGTCGCGTAAAGATCGGAAACAACCCTCCATGGTCGCGTGACACCGGTGTTTACTGTTGTAGGACGGCCCCTACGTGACGCAAACACCCCGGCCCCCAACACGATCAACCCCAGCATCGCCGGCTGGCGATAGCGGATCGAACCGACAAACACCACGTGCAACGCGGTGAAGTAGACGGCCGGAAGCCAACAAAGTATATACGGACTGCCGAGGCGGATCGTTCTAATCGCCCCGAACAGCCCCAACACCAGCACGGGCACGTAACTCAGCAGCACGGCCGCCCGCACCGGCCGGCTCGACATCGTCGCCTCATTGGGCCAAACGTTCCACATCCGACGGAACTTCACGCCGGCCAGTTCGACCACCTCGCCCGGATGCGAGCACGCCCAGGCCACCGCCTCGTCGCGGAAGTGCCGGTCGAGACGATACTCGAACGTCGTGGCCGCGCCGTCTGCTACACCCGACTCCTGCCGGCGAAACTCCTCGGTCATACCGGGCACAAACGACATGTCGCTGGCCCCGGTCGCCTCGGGGCTTTGCCCGTCGTACAGACTGACGCCGACTTGCAGCGTCGTCGGCACGAACCGACCGGTCGCCCGCACATTACGAATCCACCACGGCGTCATTCCCACAATCAGCCCGGCCAGCATCACCACACCAAGACAAACCAGCGAGCCGCGGGGTTCACCCCCGCGCTGCACAGGGCCCTGCACACCGCGCCGGGGTAAACCCGGCGGCTCGCTTTTGTGGCCTGCGACAACCGCAGCCACGACGGCTAGCGGTGTGAATAACAGCCAACTCGGCCGAACCAGCGTTGCTACGGCGGCAACCAGTCCGGCGCACGCCGCCAGTCGCCCGGCCCGCCAAGGTGCGTCGCTTCGGCACGCGGCCGTCCAAAGGATGAACTGCACTAGCATCAGCAGGCAAAACGGTGCCTCGCTGAGCACAAACGTACTGGCGGCAATCGCCTCGGGATACAACGCGGCCACGACGCCGGCAATCATCGCGGCCCGACCGTCGAACAACTGCCGCGTCAACCACCAAACGGCGACCACGGCAAGTGTACCCAACACGACACTGACGGCCCTGGCCCACATCACGGGCGGTTCGTCGTCGGCAAGCAGGAACAGAGGCGCTAGCAACAATGGATAGCCGGGCGTGCGAAAGACCTCCGCGGCGTGGGGTCCGACCCGATACGGCCGGCCCTCGGCAATCTCCCGGCCGAGCGTCCAGTAGGTCTCGCTGTCGGGAAAGCCGAACTCTCCGGCACAGCGCAACTGCCAATACTCGGCAGCGGACCATCGCACCGCCAGCGCAACGGCCAGCAGTAGGACAATTTGCATCCATGCAGCGAATTTCATCCTTGCGTCACCGTAGCAATTGTCTGCCGCAGACAAACCTTCCCCGACCCAACTTCGGGCACCCCCGAGCGGGCGAGAAA
>JABMRB010000011.1 GCA_013202865.1 Candidatus Nealsoniibacteriota bacterium
ACCAGGATCGTCGCCACGCCCTTGGGCATGTCGAACTGGCCGAAGTGGACGTTGAACCCGTGCGAGCAGACGACGATGTTACCCGGCGAAAGGTTGTCGCGGATCTCTGCGCGGAAGATGTCGGCCTGGAACTCGTCGGGCAGCAGGATCGTGATCACGTCGGCCTGGGTGACGGCCTCCTTGGCCGAGACCGGTGTGAACCCGTCCTTGACCGCCAGATCGTAGTTGGCGGTCCCTTCCAGCTCGGCCACCACCACCTTGCAGCCGCTGTCGCGAAGGTTCTGGGCATGGCCGTGGCCCTGCGACCCGTAGCCGACGATCGCAATCGTCTTGTCCTTCAGCAGGGCCAGATCGGCGTCTTTGTCGTAATAGATTTTTGCGGGCATGATGGTGTTCCTCGATTCTTGATTTCAGATTTGGAATATGCTTTTTGGAAGTCGCCGTGCCGGCGACCGCTAAACGGGTGTTTTCACTTCTTCTTTCACTCCCCACTCCTCACTCCCCACTACTTCCCCCCCTCACCATGGCAATGCGTCCTGTGCGGACGAGCTCGATGATGCCGAAGGGCCGCATGCGTTCGATGAAGACCTCGATCTTCGACTCCTTGCCGGAGATTTCAATGATCACCATCTCGGGCGCCACGTCGACGATTCGGCCTCGGAAGATGTCGGTCAACTCGCGGATGTCGCTGAGCCGGCCTTCGGTGGCGTTGACCTTCAGCAGCATCAGGTCCCGTTCGACGTGCTCCTGCGAACTGACGTCGTCGACGCGGACCACCGTGACAATCTTCTCCACCTGCTTGCGGACCTGTTCGAGCACGCGATTGTCGCCGACGACGACGAACGTCATCCGCGACAAGCGGGGGTCTTCGGTCTCCCCCACAGCGAGGCTGTCGATATTGTATCCCCGGGAGGCCAACATCCCGGAAATATGGGACAGGACACCGGGAACGTTCTGGACCAGGGCTGACAGGACGTGGCGCATGACGCACTCCCAAAACAGGCAAAACCCCCATCGTACCACCCGCCACAGCACGCGACAAGGGGCCAAGTTGCCGGTTCGCCCCGACCGTTTGTAGTGACCGCATTCATGCGGTTTCGGCCTGTCTGGACCCGATAAATCGGGTCACTACGAACCTTCGCATCGCACCCCCCCGAGCGTGCCCAATTTGCCGGTCGTAGCGTCACGGTGGCTTCGACTGCAATCGCTCGGGGCCGTTACCCGAAGAAGAAGCGGGGGATTGGAGCCTTCTTCAGGCTACGCCCCGTCGACCCTCCCGAAAGGTGCAACTCGTGTGAGATGGCTGCCGGCCATGGCGATCCTGCTGGTGACGGCCTCGGCCGCGCTGGGCCAGACTGCGCAGCCCGGTCAACCGATCCATCCGGCCGTGGTGCGGATCATCGCTACCGAAGAGAGCGGGGCCTCCTCGGCCGGCTCGGGGACACTGATCGCCGTGGCCGGATCGCGCGGCCTGGTCGTGACCAACTGGCACGTCGTCCGCGATGCCCTCGCTGCCGGCGGCAATGCGCCGATCCTGGTCATCTTCCCCGATCGGTCTACCTTCACGGCCGACGTGCTGCGGGCCGACCGCGACTGGGATCTGGCCGCGTTGGCCATCAACCGGCCAAACGTGCGTCCGGTCTCGCTGGCGTCCGAGCCTCCGCAGCCGGGCGATCTGCTGGCGATCGCCGGATACGGTAGCGGAGAATATCGCGCGACGGTGGGTCGCTGCACTCAATACGTTTCGCCCGTCTCGCCTGGGAAGAAGCTGCCGTTCGAGATCGTCGAACTCTCGACCGCCGCCCGGCAAGGCGACTCGGGCGGCCCGATCTTCAACCGGCAGGGCGAACTGGCCGGCGTGCTCTTCGGGTCCGGAGGCGGGCGCACGATGGGCAGCTATTGCGGCCGCGTGCGTTGGTTTCTCGACCCGGTGCTCGCCGATTTCCAGCGGCAGCCGCAGCGGGAGATGCCACGAGCGGAGGCCATTGCCCGGCGGCCGTCCCAACCACGGCAGCAACTCGCACAACGGCAACTACCGCGGCGCGAGCCGCCGACGGTCCGTCGCCCCGATCGCCCGCCCGCTCGTCCCTACTACCCGCCCGCCCGGCAGGCGGAATCCGTCCGTCCGGAAAACCCGAGGGTAGCGATCTCTCGGCAGCCGGCGTGGACGCCGTCGCACGACGGGCGCGCGGAGTTGCTGCCGGCGCTGGAACGGGCCGAGGAACCGACGCTGGAGCGTCTGGACGCCCCAACGGTCGACGTTCCCTCGTCGCCGGATTCCACCACATCGGGCCCGGCCAGTTCGGATTCGATCAAGACGATTCTCGCGTTGATCGGCGTCGTCGCGATGCTCTACCACGGGCTGCGGATCTTCAGTGCGGCCGCGCGGTGAGCGGCGTCTCGCAGGTTTGTAGTGACCCGATTTATCGGGTTTGAGCGTCTTAGGGCACAAAACCGCATGAATGCGGCCACTACAAGCCCCCCCCCTACCGGGTGTACTCTCCGCGAATATTGCACCCGGGTTCTTTGCACACGGCGACGGAGCTTGGTAAACTAGAGGGAGTGATGTAAATCGTCTCCCCGCGGCAGAAAGGCCCGAGGTAGCACACCACCGTTTTTGTCCACGTCTGATGGAGGCAGCGCAGCGCAGCCAATGCGACCCTTGTGATTGTTGTTGGTAGCACTTCTTTGAGGCTGCGCTTTTCTTGAGTCGACTCACGTGTTGTGGGTCGGTTCCCCACATTTGCGTGTTTGGATTTCTGTGCCTGGAGTCCGTTGTTATTTATTCGCAATCAGTTCGTAGTCCTTTCCAACCCAGAGGTAGTCCGATGTTCCGAAATTTGCAGATCATTGCAGTCTTTGTTGTCGTCTTGTGCGTAGCCGCCGATGCCCGGGCCAAATCGATCGCGGTCAATTTCATGGCCGATTCCTGGGGTGGCGGGCCGTTTCCGATCGAATCCTTCGAGACGGCCGGTCTTGTGCCGCAACAGAATTGGAATAATGTGAATCCGATGGTAGACGACGCTCCACCCGACGTCCGCGGGCCTCTGCCGGGCAAGCTGGTCGACAACACGGGCGTCGATTCGGGAGCCGAGATTATCTGGATCAATGGCCACAATACGACGGGCACCGACGGCGGCAATACCACGCCGAACGAGCGCCTGTATAGGGCGGCCGTCAATGGCCCGTCTTTCATGCTGCCTTCGCCGCAACTGCAGTTCACCGTCTCCAACGTGCCTTACGCCGCCTACGATGTCTACGCCTATCTCACCGGGTTCGGTTTCGACGCCGAGGCCAGTGCCCGAATCGGCAGCGAGGAGTACTTCTACGAGCAGTCGGCCGACTTCACGACCGACGGGTTCATCCGGGCAACGTCCACCGCCCCGGAGAACATGCCGTTGGCTACGTACGCGCTGTTCGAGGACGTCACGGGCGATTCGTTCACGTTGGACATCATCAAACAGGGCGGCAACCGCGGCGGCTTGGGCGGTTTGCAGATCGTTGAGGTGCCCGAGCCGTCGACGCTCGTATTGCTATGCATCGGTGCGACCGGTCTGGTGGCCTGCGCATGGAGAAAGCGACGGCAACGTTGACGGTGGCGACACGTGTGCTCGAAGAAGAAAGCAAAGGGGTTCTCCCATTGCTGCGCAACACCGACGATTTTGCGAATGAGTCGGACGAAATCGCATAGTCCACTGCGCAAAATCATCGCTGCCACCCGCGAGGGCACAGTTCGGGTGTCAGGAACCCTGACCTACGCCAGTTCGACGCCTGCGCAGAGGGTGCGGAAGTCGGGGTCGGAGCGGATCGGGTCGAAGTCGGGCTCGTCGTCGATCATGCCGAGATAGCGTGGCTCGATGGCCAGGGCGTCGGAGAGATAGTAGAGGGCCTGCTCCAGGTCGCCGGCCAGACTCCAGTAGCAGGCCAGGTTGTATCGCAAGAGGGCATCACCCGGCTCGACGGCCAGGGCCTGCTCCAGGGCGCCGATGGCCCGATCGATCCGCCCAATGCGTTTGTAGCACCAGGCCATTGCCAGTCGGACGTGGACGTCATCGCGCATCGCGTCGGCGGCTTGTCCCAGCGGCAGCAGGGCCTCGTCGTAACGCTCCATCGCCCGCAGGGCCTCGCCCCAGAGGTAGAGCAAGTGCGGGTCGAACCCGGTTGGATCGCCGAGCCGGGCCAAGGCGGCCTGGGCCTGCTCGGGCATGCCGAGCTCAAGATATCCCTCGATCTCGCGACGGATCTTCGCCCGGCGCATTGTATTGCTAGCGGTCACCGGTTCACAACTCCAAAGAAGAAACTGCCGGAAGCATTGCCATAGAACCAAGTCGACAGCATGGATCGCCCTCCGTCAAGGGCACCTCCCACGGCAAGACGGCGTCCACATAGAACATTCTAGGTCCGCCGCCGCAGAACCCAAGTCGCACGAGACAACTCCGGTCGGAAGTGCCTGCGCCACAAGCACTAGCGACAAATCGGAGCGAGTCCGTCGGCCTGCTGGACAGTGCCTGTCGGGTGCTGGATTCGCAAGAATTCAATCGAATGGCGGCGACGACTGAATCCAGCTACGCGAGGGAGCGTGAGAAACCCCTCCCCCCGGTGTATTCACCGGGGGCTAAGTTCTTCGGTCGTCTAAGAATCGTCGGCCACCGCTTCGTTGTGGTAGTCGACCAGAGATTTGCCCGGCGTGGCTAGTTTTAGCAGCGGGGCGAACTCGGTGAACTCGTCGTCGATCTGGACGAGAATCTCGGGCACCGAAGGGCCACCCGATGGGCAGATCTTCTGGTAGTATTCGTCGAACAGGGCGTGCTCGTTCCAGGTCGGATCGGCCGAGCAGGGTAGCAGTGCCGAGAGCGCGACGGACAATTTGTCGCCCTCGGCCTCCGGCTGGGCGGCCCATCGCTCGACGTCCAGATGGCTTTCGACGAGCACGGAGAATGACTCGGGCAGGTTCCAGCCGCGGGCCATGATGCCACCCGCCTCGGCGTGGGTCCAGCCGCAGACGCGCTGTTCCAGGGCCGACAGTCGCATGCCGTTCTCGCGGGTCTCGAGCAGCTTCTCGTAGAGTTGGGGGGCTTCTTTGGCTAGCAGGGGTACGGCCATGTCCTGCAACAGGGCGGCCGCAAACGGCTCCTCCGGCTCCTTCACCCCGATGAGCTTGGCGACGGCGCGCGCGAACAGGGCGCGGCGTAGTGAGTCCTGCCAGAGTTTCTTCAGGTCGAACGGGCCACAACGGGGGTTCGGCATCAAGCTGAAGACCGCGCTCCAGAGGGCGAAGTTCTTGATCGTGCGGATACCCACCAGCGTGATCGCCAGCTTGACGCTGGAAATCTCGCGCGAGAATCCGAAATACGACGAGTTGACGAATCGAAGTACCTGACCGGCCAGTCCGGGATCCGACTCGATCGGAACGGTGAACTCGCCTGGGCCGTTGTCCGGGTCCTGCGAGAGTTCCAGCAGCCGGATTGCGCTTTGCGGCAATGCGGGCAACTGGGCACCGGCGAGTAATTTTCTGGGATCTATTTTGGCGACGCTTGTGCTGGACATGTTCTAACCACCCTTGAAACTTCCTGGAACTGGGGCAAACACCAACCCTTGGCGAACCAAGCTGACAGGCTTGCGCCTGCAAAGGGTCCAATCCTTGCTGAACTCTAGGACACAACTTGGCAAAGAGCAAATGCCCGGCGACGTATGGGATCGCTCGACGCACCCAGCCGGGTTGCCGGGCCATAGCAACGTTGCGAAAAGACCGCGGCAGATCGGCGTCGCGTTGAAAAAGGGCAACGTCGCGTACCCACCCGCCGGACCGGCCTGCGGCGGCAACTTACGCCAGGCAAACCGGTTACGCGTCGAGTTTCGCCCGAAGCCGCCAGCGGAACGCCGGTTGCGTCTGGGCTAGGCCGGATCTCGTCTGAATTCCTCCTCCCGCTGCTTTTCTCACACACGGCCGCCGACGGTCGTTCGGAGACTGAACGTGCGTCTGATCGCAGGGCTTCTACTGATTCTGCTGGTACTAGGTTGGCTGGCCGTCACGCTGCCGGTGGCCAAGACCGAACCGGACTGCGCCGAGGGGCCGATAGACGATGGCTGGCGGCAGACCACCGACGGCTGGCAGCATCGAGACGGCTGGGCGCCACACCACCGGGCCAGTCTACCCGGGTTGCATCCGGCCGTCGTGGGGCTGCTCGAACTGCAACTCTCGCTGGCGGCCCTTGTCGGCCTGTCGAGGAAGCCCGGCCGCTAAGGGGGGAACTTCTCATCAGGGAGCTCGCCACGTAGCGAAGAGAACCGCAGAATATCGAACAAGGAACGCCGAATGTCGAAGTGAAGAGTCCCCTCGCCGTAGCGCCAACCTGACTGGCCAATGCTGTGTTGTGGTTCCCACTTCGTTTTCTTTCCCGGTTTTCCGTTTCACCGTTTCCCGCTCTTCCCCCCGGATGTCGCCGTGCCGGCGACCGCTAAACGCCGTATGTGTCCGGACACTTTTCTTCCAATTTCACCAATGTCTCTCCTTTTTCCTTTGATATTCTGCGGTTCCTTCCTTCTTTCTTCCTTTCTCTCATCTCCGTGCCTCCGTGGTGAGATATCACCGCCAAACGCTGGGGCCGCCGCACGGGTTGAGTACACCCCTCTGCGGAGCGTGCGACACCCAATCTTCACGATTGCGACGAGTTTCTTGAACGGTTTGGCCCTCCGGTCTCCACTATTACTACTGGGGCGCTTTGTGCGAGTACCCGAGTTATTCTCTTGCGGTGAAGGCCCGTTTTGCCATGCGACTCACTCTACGAACCATGCTGGCGTACATGGACGGGATCCTCGATCCTGAGGATGCTGAAAAGATCGGCAAGAAGCTCGAGGAGAGCGAATTCGCCGCGAACCTGCTACACCGCACCCGCGACGTCATGCGACGGTTGCGTCTGGCGGCCCCTAAGTTGGCCGACGGCGGACAGGGACTCGACGCGAACACCGTGGCCGAGTACCTCGACAACACGTTGCATCACGACCGCGTGACCGACTTTGAGAAGATCTGTCTGGACTCCGACGTCCACCTTGCCGAGGTGGCCGCTTGCCACCAGATCCTCGCGCTGGTGCTGGGCGAAGCGGCCGAGATCGATCCGACTGCCCGCGAGCGGATGTACGCCCTGCCCGAACGGCCCGCCGATGAGTCGGCCGCGACGGTCGAGCCGCCGCCCGTGCAGGCGGTTGCCGACAACGACAGTACACGCCACAAGCCGAGCGTGCCCGACTACCTCCGCGATCCACCCAAGAAGCGACGGCTTCTGCCCGTCGCGGCCGTACTGGTGCTGGTCGGTTGTTTCGCGGTGGTCGTGCTGATCGCCATGGGGCAATTTGAACCGGACAAACCGCTCGGCAAGGCGTTGGCCAGGATGGGATTCGGCGAGGAAGCAGACCAAGTTGCCGATGCGTCGGATGACGATCGAGACGGCGACAAACCGAACGGGGCGGAGTCGATCATTCCGCCGAATATCCCCAGTGACGACACACCGGGCGACGACGTCATGGGTGACGTTGTGCCCGGTGACGTTGTGCCCGGTGACGTTGTGCCCGGTGATGATGTGCCCGGTGACGTTGTGCCCGGTGACGTTGTGCCCGGTGATGTTGTGCCCGG
>JABMRB010000700.1 GCA_013202865.1 Candidatus Nealsoniibacteriota bacterium
ACCGAGGACGCCGCCGGGGCAATGGCCCGACACATCAACCGCACCGCCCGGGCCGTCGAGGCAATCATGTTTTCCGAATCAGACCATCTTGGGAACATTTAGGGTGGGTCGAGGTACGAGACCCACGCGTAAACGAATACGGACGAAGATAACCACAGACGTAGATAACCAGCACTCAAACTGAAAATGCGAACGGTTACCGAAACCGTGATTGCTCCGGAAACAAGGGGCCGGGGGCTAGGGGCTGGGGATTCGGGGCTCGGGATGATGCTGTTTTCCCCGGTCCCGAGCCCCCAGCCCCCAGTCCCGATCATGCCTTCTCGAAATGCGTCGTCCTCGGTTTTCAGTTTGAGGTTCTTATTCTTGACCAGTGCCGGCAGAATGTCAACGACCGCTTCGGCCACCTACCCGCCATACAGGGGGGCCATTGCGTCGGTTCGCCCCCGACCGACTCAACTTGATCCGCTGAATAACCGATCTAGCCTGTAGAACCCATCCCGCTTCCCGCCTCTTGCCTCGCTTCCTTGGATGACCCAGACCAAGCAAGTAGTTAGCATCGGCGCCGTCCGCGCGCGCCGTGACCGTGTCGAAATGCCACGCCGATTGGGCCAGTGGGAACTGGTCGAGTTGGCTGCCAAGGGCGGTCTGGCCCGAGTCTACCGTGCCCGAGCTGCCGACTGTCGCGACGATCAGCCGGCCGGCTACGCCCTGAAAGTGCTCCGCGACCAGTGGGAAACCGACCCCCGGGCAATCGCCATGTTAGCCCGCGAAGCGGAGGCCGGCCGGAGCGTCTCGCATCCGCACTTAGTTTCGGTCCTGCGTGCTCGCGTCAGCCGGCCGCCGAGGTATCTGGTCATGCCCTGGCTGGACGGCTCGACCTTACAATCGCTGTTGAACTCCACGGCCGTGCTCGATCTGCCGACCGCGCTCTGGTTCGCCCGGCAGACGGCCGAGGCGCTCGACGCGATGCACCGGGCCGGCTGGATGCACGGCGACGTGAAGCCCGGCAATCTCTTGATCTCGCCCGAAGGACACGTCACGCTTCTGGACCTGGGCTTCGCACGACGGCCGCACGAGGTCGGCTCGGCGGTCGACCGTTGCGTGCTGGGCACGTGCAACTACATGGCCCCGGAGTTGATCACTTCCGCACTTCGACCGGACATCCGCAGCGACGTTTACAGTCTCGGCGCAACGCTCTACGAGACACTCGCCGGTCGCCCACCCTTCATCGGCCAAAGCCTGGCCGACCTAGCCGGGCAACACCGCCAGGCCATACCGCCAAGTCTCCAGCGTCTAGCACCGCATCTCCGGGCCGACGTCGTCCGTCTCGTCCACCGCATGCTCGCCAAGGCCCCCTTGCGCCGCCCACAAACCCCCGCCGAACTGATCGAGCGCCTATCCCGCCTAGAGATCAGCACCTTCTCCGAACGAGCGTGAAACTGGGGTCAGGTCTTGTTTCTTGTTTTTGCGCATGGTATACTCCGTGTCGATGCCTTGCTGCGTGTCTGGTGAACCGGAGGGCTGACAATGGCGCGACCGCTGCGGATCGAATATGCCGGGGCCGTCTATCACATTACCGCCCGGGGTAACGCTCGGCAGGAGATCGTCATTGAGGACGGGGACCGGCGGCGGCTGGAAGAGGGCCTCGCGCGGACGGTGGTCCGCTACGGTTGGGAATTGCTCGCCTTTGTGTTCATGACCAATCACCTGCACCTGCTACTGCGCACGCCGCAGCCCAACTTGTCGGCCGGCATGCAGTATTTCCTTTCGGGCTATGCGAACTGGTTTGCCCGGCGGCATCAGCGGCCCGGCCATCTGTTCCAGAGCCGCTTCAAGGGGCATCTGATCGAGGACGAAAGCTACTTCTGGGAAGTCGGCCGCTACGTCCACCTGAATCCCTTGCGCACGCGACGGCCGCTGGCCGATCACCCGCGCGATTGGCCCTGGTCGAGTTACCGGGGCTATGCCCGACGGCGCGATCGGGTCGACTGGGTGGCTTACGACGCGTTGCTTTCGGCATGGCACGGCCAAACGGGCGGACCGGACCCGGCCCGCGCCTATCGCAAGTTCGTGGAAGCCGGGATCGAACGTCGGCCGGAGAACCCGTTCCGCAGGGCCGCGTTCGGTTGGCTCCTCGGCAGCGACGAGTTCGTCGACCGCCTTCGCCGTCGGCTGGCCGGCGAGCCTTCACGGCCGGCAGTCCCTCAACAGCGTCGGCTGAGCAGCTTCACCACCGAGCAAGTTTTCCAAGCCGTGGCCGATTTCTACGGCGTTGCCCGCGAATCATTTTCCGTACGAGGCGGGGCCACACCACGGGCAGTTGCCGCCTGGCTGGCCCGACGACTGACCACGGCAACGCTGGGCGAGTTAGCCGAGAATCTCGGCCTCACACATTACGCCAGTGTGTCGAACCTAACGCGCAAAGTAGACCGGCAGCGGGCCGCATCGCAATCGTTTCAGCGCGAGCTTCAGCGTTTGGAATCCCGCCTGGCGACCATCACGCCACCGACCGGATCCCGCGAGTGAATCGGACCGTCATCGCAGAGTGAAAACAAGAAACAAGACCTGACCCCGGATTTCGTAGGACAACCTCCAAACCTCACGCAGTTGGTGCTTCGCCCCAACCCTCGGCAATTCAACAACGATTGCCGGCAGGAGGTCGGTGGTACCCCCGAAGATCGCACCCTTATTGACCCATAGTTCGGTAGTCACGAAAAGCTAAAGGAGTTGAGTCATGCGATATTTCAAGCTTTCTCTCTTTGGACTGCTATGTCTTCCGGCCAGCGAAATAGCCGCAGGAGACAATCTAGAGAAGGCAACGTTTGCCTACAAGCCGTTCATGCAGGCAACCTATGCCGTTTGCCATTGTGAAGACCCTCCGCCTCACGAGGAACGACCATATGTGCTCTATCACTTCTTGCTCGACAAGACTCACGAGTTGCCCTTCAGGTTCCAGCGTTACCGTCGTTCTAGAATCGACATGCGGCCTCAGGTAGCGCAAGTCGAGTTCTCGCCCAACGGTCTCACGAACGTTTCCCGTGGAGGGCAGCTACCGGTCAAGACCGCTGCTTTCCGGCGGCCGGTCCCCGAGGAGGCCTATCGGCACCCATTTTTGTCTTCCGATGTGCGAATGAACGAGGCAGGAGCAATGTTGGGCACGCGCGCATTAGAAAGCGAGTTGTTCTTGTTTCCAGTTTTCCAGACCGACGGCATGACGCTGCAAGAGGGGCACCGGTGGCAATATAGCGCGCCTCCATTTGTAGTGCTCGAAGGGACTCTGGAGCTTCTGCGCGAGAACAAGCTAAAGCCAAAGGAACTTTCACCGACTACGATCCATTCTCACTGGAAGGATTGGAAGGAAGTGGACGGGCGTCGCTGTGCGGTGATCGACTTCTGGTTCGAGGTGAAGGCCGACGAGAAACTCAAGCAGGGCAAGGAGGACGGCGAAGTTCGCTATGAGGGGACGTCTTATTTCTCACCCGAGTTGGGCCTGCCCGTCGTGACCGTGCTTAGCGGCGACGGGTTTGTGGTCGACAAGCGCGGGAACAAGAAGACGATTCTCCTTCGGCGGAAGGAGGTGCTAGTCCACTTTGAGCCCTATAGCGAAGAA
This sequence comes from Candidatus Nealsoniibacteriota bacterium, assembly GCA_013202865.1. Lineage (GTDB taxonomy): Bacteria > Planctomycetota > Planctomycetia > Pirellulales > Thermoguttaceae > JABMRB01. The sequence goes on from JABMRB010000700.1 coordinate 3,611, forward strand.
AAAGCACGCCAGAAGCGCGAACTGGAAGCCGCCCAGCGCAAGGCCGATGAGACAAAATCGCGCAGCAAGGATACGCCTCCTGACAACCTGCCACATGAGATGATAGAATCGGAAGTCGACGACAGCAAGGCGTTGGAAGCGGAAGATAAACGGGAAAAGAAATAATAGGGCTTGGGGTCAGGCCGTGAACAGTGAATAGCGACCATGAGACCGATACTCACTTTAGTCGAAAGAATCGTTTAAGCCGCATAAAGGAAGCCGCATGAAGGGGTCAGAACTGTTTTTCTCTTAAACAGTTCCGACCCCTTTTTCTGCTCCGGTCAGGATTACGGTGGTTGGGGTGGAAATAAATGACGTTCTGGATGAAGATGGCACCTCTGTGAAAGGAACATCCCTGGACGTAAAAACGAAGATCGACGCACCAACCGATCCGGCAAAAATCCGTTACCGGATTGTGGGGCCAAACCAGCAGTTGACGGTAACAAACGCCAAGATCCGAATCTACTACGACGATTCAAACGACGCGCATGAGGCTCTCTACGGAACTGGGAGCACGCTGGTCAGGACGTTGGAAGGCAGCCCGGCTCCGATCAGCACGAACCAGTATGAATTGGTTGCAACCTCCGCCGCGCGCCACCCTACATCGCG
>JABMRB010000701.1 GCA_013202865.1 Candidatus Nealsoniibacteriota bacterium
GCCGTCGGCGACACAATCATCCAGTTGCTGCGCAACACCGACCATTTTCCGACTGAGTCTACTCAAATTGCAGAGCTTACTGCGGAAAATGATCGGTGCTACCCGCTGCCTCGCCCGAAGTCTTGCGACTTCGGCTACGGATAGCTTTGCCGCCAAGTCTGGACGCCGGGCCAACGAAGGCCTATCATTACGCTCGTTACAAACAATCCACGAATCGCGAGGAGGAACCGTCATGTCACGCCGTTTCAATCGTCGGGAGTTTCTCAGCCGAACCGCCGCCGGGGCAACCGCCACGACCGCTTCTGCCATGATTCTGCCCGCATGGGCCGATTCGCCTAACGAAAAACTCGACGTAGCGGTCGTCGGCGTGGCCGGCCGCGGCGGAGCCAATCTGGGCGGCGTCAGCCACGAGAATATCGTTGCGCTGTGCGACGTCGACGCCAACCGCCTGGCCGGCGCCGCTGGGCGGTTCCCCCGGGCCAAAACCTACGCCGACTTCCGCAAGATGCTCGACGCCACCCATAAGCAGATCGATGCGGTCGTCGTCAGCACGCCCGACCATACCCACGCCCCGGTCGGCGTCGCAGCCATGAAACTCGGCAAGCATTGCTATAGCGAAAAGCCGATGACCCAATGCGTCTACGAAACCCGGACGATGACCGACGCGGCGATCGACGGCAAGCTGGTCACCCAACTCGGCACGCAGATCCATGCCGGAGGCAACTACCGTCGCGTGGTCGAACTGGTCCGTGCCGGCGCGGTCGGCCCGATCGGCGAGGTCCACGTCTGGTGCGGTGCGAGCTATAGCCCGGGCGATCGGCCCAAGGAGACACCGCCCGTCCCGCCGCATCTCGACTGGGATCTCTGGCTGGGCCCCGCGCCCGTGCGGCCGTACCATCCGGCCTACGTGCCAGGCAGGTGGCGAGGTTGGTGGGACTTCGCCAACGGCGGGCTGGGCGACTTCTTCTGCCACTACACCGACCTCGCCTTCTGGGCGTTGAAGCTGAAGTATCCAACCACGGTCGAGGCCGAGGGCGCGCCGCTGCACGCCGAATCGTGCCCCCGATGGCTGACCGCCCGATATGAGTTCCCCAAGCGCGACGACCTCCCGCCGGTGAAGCTGACCTGGTACGACGGCGGTAAGCGGCCGACGTTCTTAAAGGAGCGCGGCGTTCCCGAATGGGGCTCGGGCGTGTTGTTTATCGGCGAGCGAGGAATGCTGCTTTCTGATTACGGCCGGCACGTGCTCTTGCCGGCGGAGAAGTTCGCCGACTTCAAGCGACCGGAGCCAACGATCCCCAACTCGATCGGCCATCACCGCGAGTGGACCGAGGCCTGCAAGACGGGCGGCCCAACGACCTGCAACTTCGCCTATTCCGGCCCCTTGACCGAGGCTGCCCTGCTCGCCGCCGTCTCTTTCCGCACCGGCGAGAAGCTGCAATGGGACGCCGCCGCCCTAAAAGCCACCAACTGCCCCGCAGCCGACCGGTACATCCGTCGGCAGTACCGCAAGGGGTGGGAATTGTAGGGCAGTGAGCAGTGAGCAGCGGGGAGTGGGGAGTGGGGAGTGGGGAGACGCGTGTCCACCTCGAGACCCCCTAGCCGAGGGCGGAAGCCCGCGGAGGAACTGCGCAATCGCTTCCATCAGGGCACTGGGGGCCTAGAGCCTCGGGGCCTCATGCATCCGCATTGCACTGCCTCCACACCTCCAACAACCCCGCTGCCTACTCGCCGTCCAGCAGCGCTTGCACGCGCTCTTCCATGATCCGTGTCAGCGCTGCCGCGGCTTCCTTTTTCTGCCTCTGCGGTTCGATCGGGATCGGTTCGCCGAAGGTAACCGTCGCCTTCCGCGTCCCGCGGATCCGGGCCGTCTTGTGGCCCAGCACGTCTTCCTCGAACTTGTCGAGCGTCTCGGCCATGCGCTCGATACTCGCCTCCTCGGCCACGTAATTGCCCGGGTAACTGAACGCCTGGACTGCCACGAACAGATCGCCCAAGTCTTGCTCGGACTGCTTTCGCCGGGGGTCTTCCTCCGCCATGTCCTGCATCCGCTTGATGGCGTGTTGCCGCAGCGTTTTGACTCGCTCGGGAACGGTCGAGTCGGCCGGCTGAACGTCGTATCGCGATTCCAGCCGGCCGAGCAGGCTATCGATAAACGCCCCGAGACGGTCGCGCACGGAGCCGGTGCGGGTATGCCCCAGGTATTCGATTTCCTTCAGCGAGAGAATGCCTTCGGCGAAGTGATAGATCCGCTCGGGCAGCGGCAGATCGGGCCGCGGCCGCCACATGATGGCCCGTTCCAATTCGTCCATCAGTTCCAGCAACTCGGGCGTCGGGTCCTCGAGATAGGTGTACTTCACCGCGCAAGGTATACACACCACGGGCCGGTCGGCCTTCTTGGCTGCCATCAGGGCGATCGCCGCCGGCCCTTCGCGAAAGGGCGTGATCCGGGCGTTGCAGTGATAGACGTCGCCCTCGGGAAAGATGAACAGCGGGTTCTTGTGCGACTGCAGAATCTCCTTCGCCTGTCGGATCGCACTCAGGTCGGTCCCCTCGCGGTCGATACTGAACCCGCCGTGATGACGCAGCAACATCGCCCTGAGCCATCCGTCGCGAGCGAAAACCTGCCAGGCGATCATCACGTAGACCGGATACCCCAACTCGTCGGCCGCGGCGTACAGCGCATGGCAATCCGCATGGCTGGCGTGATTCGGCGTAACCAACACGCCCTCTCCCCGGTCGACCGCGTCTCGAACGTGCTCCAGCCCCCGGACCTCGACCTCCAACAGGCGGTGCTTCTTCAGTTGGGTCCGTATGCGAAACGGCCGCCAGAATCGAATCCAGCCGGCGCTCATTTTCGGCCCCCACCACCTGGGCGGCTTCTCGTAGGGTTGACGGTTCACGGCAGGTTGGCTCCCGGTGCAATCGAAGTCCCGCTGATACTCGAATACTACTTGCGTGTGCAGAGTTTACCACCCTAGGCGATTTCTGACGAGAGATGTCACGACGAACCGCAATTCGTCGTTTGTAGTACCGGCTTCAGCCGGAATATGAGGCATCTCGGCGTGCCCCGGCAAGGCGTTTTCCGCCTGAAGGCGGTACTA
>JABMRB010000702.1 GCA_013202865.1 Candidatus Nealsoniibacteriota bacterium
CTCCAGGACCCGGCCGCCCGGGAGTCGCTGCGGTGCATCCGCTGCGGCATGTGCTTGAACGTCTGCCCGGTCTATCGCCGGGCCGGCGGTTGGGCCTATGGATGGGTCTATCCGGGTCCGATCGGGTCGATTATCAGTCCGCATCTGGTCGGGCTCGATAAAGCCGGCACGCTGCCGTTTGCTTCGACGCTCTGCGGGGCATGTCACGAAGTTTGCCCGGCGAAGATCGACATCCCGCATCAACTCGTCCACCTGCGGCATCGGGCGGTCAACGAACCGTCGCCTGCGAACTCCGCCACCGACCGATTGACCTGGAAATTCTGGGCCTGGGCAATGAGCGGCCCGCGGCGATACAGACTGGCAATGTGGGCCGTCCGTCTGGGTGTCCGTCTGGCGAAGTACCTGCCATGGCATCCCGGCAAACTCGGCGCCTGGACCCGCGGTCGCGAGCTACCCAAGGTCCCCGGTCCCGCCTTCCGAAAGCGCTGGAACAAACCCTAACGCCGCTTGCAGCTTCGCACCGAATCCCCACAAACCACGAACCCAATCTATGACCGCCCGCGACAATATCCTCCAGCGCATCCGCACCGAAACGGCCGGCATCGCGCCGCTCGAGCGGCCGCCGGTTCCGGAAGTCTGGCCGGCAACGAATCCGCCGCGCGACGAGATGGTCAAGTGTTTTGCCGACTCGTTGCAGCTCGTCCAGGGCGAGTTGATCCGCTGCGATTCGATGGAAGACGCCCGAGCGAAGCTTGCCGAGTTGATTGAGCAATCGCAGTGGAGCACCATCGGCTCGATCGACCGGCCGCTCTGCCACGAGATCGCTGCCGACCTGTCACCCGAGACGGTGGCCTGGCAGCGCGACGACTGGCCACCGGCGGAGATCGCCGAGCTGTCGGCAGGCTTGGTGTCGGCCGAGTGGCTGCTGGCCGACACGGGAAGCTGCGGCGTGGTTTGCCAAACGTCCGAGCAACGGCTAATGTGCTACCTGCCGCCCGCCTGCGTCGTGGTGGCGCGAGCGGACCAACTCTACGAACACATGCCGGCCGCGTGGCCGGAGATTGCTGCCGCGACCGCCGAGCCGGACCGTCGCGGCGAATTCGTACTGATTACCGGCCCCAGCCGCACCGCCGACATCGAGAAGATCCTCATTCTCGGCGTCCACGGCCCGAAACGGCTGGTCGTGATGTTGATTGACTAGACGCCCCCAGGAGAACCTTTCCATGTCGCACTTCAACCGAACCAACCGTCGCCAGTTCCTTCGCACTTCGGCTGCGGCCGGTGCCGCGGCCGCATTTGCCGCACCGGCGCTGCTGCACGCCGCGTCGCCTAACGAGAAACTCAACATCGCGGCAGTCGGCGTGGCCGGGCGGGCGGCAGCCAACGTTGCGGGCGTGGCTAGCGAGAATATCGTGGCCATCTGCGACGTCGACGAGCAACGGCTCGACGGTGCCGCCGGGAAGTTTCCCAAAGCCAAGAAGTTCGTCGACTTCCGCAAGATGCTCACCGAGACGGAGAAGCAGATCGACGCAGTGGTGGTCGGCACACCCGACCACATCCACATGCCGGCCGGTGTGATGGCGATGCGGATGGGCAAGCACTGCTACGCCGAAAAGCCGCTGGCCCACAACGTCTACGATGCACGCGTTGCCGCCGAGTTGGCCAAGGAGAAGAAGCTAGCCACGCAGATGGGCACGCAGATCCACGCCGGCAATAACTACCGTCGCGTCGTCGAGATGATCGGTGCCGGGGCGATCGGACCGGTTCACGAGGTTCACGTCTGGTGTGGCAAGAACTGGGGCGGGGGACGCCGGCCCGCCGACACGCCGCCGGTGCCTAAGACTCTGCACTGGGACCTCTGGCTCGGCCCGGCGCCCGAGCGGCCGTACCATTCCTGCTACCTGCCGGGTAATTGGCGCCGCTGGTGGGACTTTGGCAACGGCACGCTCGGCGACATGGCGTGCCACTACATGGACCTGCCGTTCTGGGCGTTGGATCTGCGACATCCGACCTCGATCGAATCCGAGGGGCCGCCCGTCGACCCGGAAGGCTGCCCCGAGAAGCTGATCGTCCGCTACGAGTTCCCTGCCCGGGGCGACATGCCGCCGGTGAAGTTCACCTGGTACGACGGCACGAACCGACCGTCGCTGCCGGAGGAGTGGGGTATCCCGGTCGGCGGATCCGGCGTGCTTTTCGTCGGCAAGGAGGGCCAAATGCGGGCGGACTACGGTTCCTGGAGCCTGTACCCCAAGAAGAAGTTCGCCGACTACGAGCCGCCCGAGCCGACGATCCCCAACTCGATCGGCCACCACAAGGAGTGGATCGAAGCTTGCAAGACGGGCAGTGAGACCACGTGCAACTTCAACTATTCCGGCGCGCTGAGCGAGGCCGTGCTGCTGGGCAACGTGGCATTCCGCGTCGGCAAGAAGCTCGACTGGGACGGCGCCAAGATGAAGGCCACCAACTGCCCCGAGGCCGATCAGTACCTCCGCCGCGAGTACCGCAAGGGTTGGACGTTGTAGCGGTTCGCCGAGGTTCGTAGTGACCCGATTCATCGGGTCCGTAGCGCGGGTGGCAGCGATGATTTTGCGGAGAGAGCTCTGCCACCTCGTCAGACATTGTCGCAAAATCGTCGGTGTTGCGCAGCAACGCGAGGAGTCGTTCAGCAATGGCCGCATTATCCCCGCCTCGACAGCAATCCTCCCGTTGCAAGCATCACCGACGATTTTGCGAAACAACCGAACCTGAGTGGCTATGTCCTCTCCGCAAAATCATCGCTGCCACCCGGGCATACCTGCGGGGGGGAAGGCCATGCATCCGGCTCGTTGCACGTGACGACCGTTTGGGCTATTATATATAGTAACGGGGCAGGGAATTGCCCAGCACTCCCCTGGGTTGTTCTGACAGAGGCTTCTATGGCAGACACGGTTCACTGTAGTGGTTGCGGGAAGGAATTTCGAGCGCCCGATTCGCTTCGTGGAAAGGTGGTAGCGTGCCCGCAATGCGGCGGGCGGATCTCGGTGCCTCCCCCTGAAGGTATGTTGCCGTCAGATCTTCTCGACGAGATTCCGCTGCAGGCGGAGTTCCGCGAAGGGGCGCCCATGATAGAGCGACCGGGTGCATGCCCCTCGTGTTCCCAGCCGATGGCGGGCAATGCGGTGCTTTGCATCCAGTGCGGTTTCAACCGCCAAACCGGCAAACACATGCAGACCGTGGTCGCTGGCCCCCAGCCCAAGTCCGATCCCAATCCCTACGCCTCACCTCGTTCGGGCGAGAGTCCCGGCCCCGGCCCCGGCCGCGGGGGGGGCACCAGGCTTTGCACCGAAGCTCGCGATGCGCTAATCATCGCCATCCTGGGGTTCTTCTGCTGTGCCATCATTCTCGAGCCGTGGGCGCTCATCAAGGCAACCAATGCGAAGGCGAGAATCCAGGCCAATTCCCGATTGCACGGCGCCGGCCTGGCCACCGTTGCTCAAATCCTTGCCGCCATCGGGCTGGTCCTTTGGGGACTTGTCCTTCTGGGAAATATCGGGAGAATCGCGCAAATGCAGTAGGTTGTGCAGCGTCTTCCGCAACAGAGTGTCCGAACTACGCGGGTGGCAGCGATGATTTTGCGGAGACAACTGTACCACCTCGTCAGACATTGTCGCGTAGAGTCGAAAGGTGGCGCGGTGGTTTAGGTGCGGCCTATCTGTTTCCGGCCCTTTCGTCTGCCGGTGCCTCAATA
>JABMRB010000703.1 GCA_013202865.1 Candidatus Nealsoniibacteriota bacterium
GATAGTGGATAGTGGGGAGGGGGGAGTGGGTAGAGGATGGTGGATAGTGGGCTTGTCAGGTTTGTTTGGTTCTCTTCATGAGCGAGTTTCGCAGGGGGCTGTTGAAGCGTCCTACTTTGGAGCTTGCGCGATAGACCTTTCAACGAGATCCAATCGCCTTCTGCCAGACAATCAGTTCTCCGTAGTCTCTCACGGACATCGACAGCGATCCCTATCCACTATCCCCCCTTCACCTCCACATATCGTCATCGGCAAACGGATGGATTGGTCCCAGCTTGGGTTTGGGCAGGGCCTTCATGGCATGTTCGGCCAGGCGCATGTCCTCCTTGGTGGCGATCTTCAGATTGATTGGCGAACCGGGGACGACCGTCACTTCGTGTCCGATTCGCTCGACGAGTTGGGCGTCGTCGGTGGCCGAGAATCCTTCCCGCCGCTCGTAGGCCTCGATCAACAACTCGCGGCGGAAAACTTGTGGCGTCTGGGCCTCCCAGAGCCCCTGCCGGGCGACGGTCTCCTCGATCTTGTTGCCCCGTCCCACCCGCTTCAATGTGCCGGCTACCGGCAGGGCGAAGATGGCCGCCCCGCTCTGTCGGGCGGCGTCGAAGATGCGGTCGATCCAGGCATCGATCAGGCACGGTCGTGCGGCGTCGTGGATGCAGACGAAGTCGGCTTCCGGCTTGACCCGCTCTAGCGCGGCAGCCACCGAATCGGACCGCTCGGCGCCCCCCTCGACCACCTCGATCCCGAGGATCGCCACGTTCGAGGCGAACTTGAAGTTGAAGTCCTCGCGGTCGTCCCGAGCGATCACCAGGATCGTCTGAAGCACGTCGTCGCGGTTGAGGAACCGCTCGGCCGAGTGCAGCCAGACGGCCCGCCTGCCCAGCATAGCGAACGGCTTCTTGTAGTGCTTGTCCTTAAAACGGCTACTTCGCCCGGCGGCGGGCAGGATCACGGCAAACTTGGCCACGGGAGGAACCCTTTGCTCGGGAGCGAACTTCGTAACGGTCGTCCCATTGTGCCGGTTCGCTTCCCGGGCGTCAAGACGGAGTCCCTGCACCCTCGCCTAGAACGGCAGTTCATCGTCTTCCCCGCCGTCGATCGTAGCCATGGCGCGATAGACGCGCATCTTCTCTCGTACCTCGTCCTCCGGCATGGACGAATTTGCGCCGTTGCAGATGTCGTCCGAGATACCGGGGACGGCCCCGTCGGCCATGCAGAAGTTGGTCACGCCGGTGTGGTAACTCTTGAAGCCGAACGTGTTGGCCTTGTCGTGGGAGTTCACCAACGGGTCTGTCCCCATGTCGTAGTTCAGCGGAATGGCACAAGTGGCCGACGCACCGTCGAACCAGTACCAGGCCGACCAGTCGCAATGTTCCGGAAGGCACTCGCCGACGGCGAACGTACTGGACTGGCCGTCGCGGACGTTGGAGTCGGAGACGATCTCCATGTGCTCGCGGTTGTTGTTAGACCTGCTGGGGTTAAAATAATTGCGGCAGAAGAGCCCGTCCGATTCATCCAGGCCCTTGCGGGACGTGCGGTTGCGGCCCATCAGATCGAGATCCGGGTTGGCGTGCTGTTTCTTGTAGAGGAACTCGGGGCTCCACCCGCCGGCTTTGTCGCACGAGGCTCTCGTCTCGCCCCAGTTGGCCCCCAGGACGCCCTTGTAGTTGGTCACGGCCACGGGTCCGCCGGTGAGGAACGCCTGGCCTTCCAGGATTCCCTCATGGCTGTCGGACGGACAGATGAACGTCTTGATCTTGGTCGTGAAGACCAACGAATTGTTCTTGTATCGCACCGGGTCGGAGAACATCGGGTCCTTCCCCCAGGCGATCTTGTCGTACAACGGCTGATGTCCGACGCTCCCCAGAATCGCCGTCAACCAGCTATGCCCGAGCGTGGTCGGATCGGACGTCTTCTGACTAGAACTCTTCTTGTGTCCCCAATTCGAGGGGAACCTCCCGTGCAAGGTCAAGTAGCTCTGGATGGCCACGCCGATTTGCTTCATATTGTTCTTACAATCGGTGCGGTTAGCCGCCTCGCGGACCTTCTGGATCGCAGGCAGCAACAGCGCGATCAGGATCCCGATAATGGCGATCACCACCAACAACTCGACCAACGTGAACGCCCGGCGGGGCGCCTTTACAGCAAACATGCCACCTCTCCTTCCTACGATAGTGCCGCGAGTCGGTCCGAACTCAGAGCGCGAAAATCGTCCCACAGCAAACAAAGAACCATCGCCCTTACTCTCAGCATACATGAACTTTCGCCCAATGGAAAGGTGTTTGCAGGAGCAACCCCCCCCACGGCATGGCATTTCGGCAGTTTTCGTCACATTTTGCCGTCTTTGCGGCTGGCCCACTTCATTATATCGGTCGAGGCAAGCCCAGAATCCTCACCCAGAATGCTACCGACGGGGGGGGACGCTCTCGACCGCCCCGGGTGTGGCGACGCGGGATGCGGTCTGCCGGGCAACCCATTGCTTCCAGTGACCGATTCGCGTGGACGTCGAGATCGGCGTTTCGACCGCATCCAGTGAGACGTCGCGGCCGACGACCTTAGGAAGACTCGCCAGCGCCGCCCGCATCACCGACACGCGATCGTCCAACAGCCGAACCAGCGTTGCGGAGAACGCAGGCTGTGGGATCGCGCCCATCGTCTCGGCCACACGGCGACGGATCCTCGGATCGGCCGAGTAGGAGAGCCGCTCCAACTCCGCCGCGCCGGCCGAATCGCCCAGTCGCATCAGCGCCGCAGCCGTTGCCAGGCGGGTCTCCTCGCTACGCCGGCTGAGCAGTTGCCTCAGCCCGGTCGTATCGTCGATCGTGCCCATCGCACCCAACGCCCGCACGGCCTCCAGCAAGACGGCCGGCCGCTGGTCCTGAAGCACGGGCAGCAGGACCGCGACGTGTCGCGGGCTCGGATGGGCGGCCAGATGGGCGCAAGCCCGGCGGCGAACCTCGGGCGCCGGATGTCCGATCGCCATGTAGGCCATCCGGATCGAGGGCTCGTCGGCGTTGCCGGAGATGGCCGTCAACGCACTTTGCCAAACGAGTTCATCCGTCTCGGTCGAAACCAACTGTGCCAGCCGGCCGACGGCCAATCGCCCGAGCGGCTTCCGCTGGCTCAGGCCGGCCAGTTCGGCCGCCGTCCGTCGCCGCTGGAGAACGTTCTCGCTGTCCATGCGGTTGAGCAGTTCGAAACTTCGATCGTGCCGCGGAAGCACGTCGCGAAACACGACGTCCGCAATCACCGCGCCCCGCTGCGCAACGACCTGCTCCAAAGCGTCGACCACTTCCGGGCCGTACTGGCACAACGCGTCGACGTCTTGCCGCCGAACGAGTTCCTCAATGCGGTCGAGCTGCTGCTGGGAGATGGTTGCCGCGGCATCCGTACCCCCGGCCAGGGCGGCCCGATCGGCCAGACCGAACTGCCGCTGGAACCGATCTTTCAACTGCGAGAGTGCCTCGTGGCGGCGCGGCGGGAGTCCGTCGGCGGGAAACGCTACGGCCGGAGCCCAACGCGCGGCCAACGCGTCGGCGGCCGCGCGGCGGGTCGAGAAGCTGGTGCTGGCCAGCGCTTCCAGCAAGATCGCGCCGGCCTCGCGCAGTGGCCATCGGGCAACCGCTGTGACGACCTCCATTTGAACCATCGCGCTGGGATCACCTAAGAGCCGGCTGGCGGTGGCGGCCCCGTCAGCGTCGCCAAAACGCGCCAGCGCCGCGGCCACCCGCTGCCGCACCCGCCATGCCTTGTCGTCGACCGCTTCCAACACCGCCTGCCGCGCACCCGCTCGGGCCAAGGCGTCGACGGCGGCCGCGCGGGTCTTCTCATAGCGGTCTTCCGACAACCGCCTCAACGTCGATTCGGCCTCGGCCCCGCCCAGTTCTCCAAGACCGATCACCGCCGCCTGCCGAACGTCGAAGTCGTGGTCCTCAAGCGCCGCAGACAGAATCCGCTGCGCCTGGGGATCGCGATGTCGCGACAGCGCGTCCAGCGCAGCGGCGCGGATGCGGGGGTCGCTGTCGACGCACAACCGGGCTACTTCGCCCGGCAGCTTGTTCTGCGTGCTCCCGGCCCATGCCTGCAAACCCGCCAGTCGCACCTCGGCCGATTTGCTGCCCAGTGCCCGGGCGAACCGTGGGCCGTCGCCCGGGTCGACGTGCCGGGTGAGGCCGCGGACCAGTTCGGCGTGGAGTTGGGCCTTGCCCGGCGAGTCGGCCTGCCGCCGCGCGACCATGTCGATCGCGTCTTGCAGGTGCTCGACCACCGCCGGGCCCTCTTGCGCGGCCAGCGATTCGACCGCCGCACACTGCATAGGTAGATTGATCCGGTTGTCGCCGATGGCCTCGGCCAGCCGCTCGACGCCGGCCGGATCACCGTCGCGGGCCAGTGCGATCGCCGCGTTGGTGCTCGTGATCGGGTCCTTCGCCTTGAGATATCGCCGCAGGTCGGGGCGTTGCCCCGCAGGCCGCTCGAGCATCTGCTCCAGGTCTGGATAACGCCAGCGATAGTCTGAGGCCGCCTGCCGCCCGGGCGGTTTGACCGCACGGATCCAGACACTTCGGTCTTCGTCGTCGGCAGCGCGGGCGAGCGTCGCCCGATCGTCGTCGGCCGCCTCTTTGGCCGACGCATCGCCATCGCGGCCGGGCAGCTTCAGCGGTTCGTCGAGCCACCCCGGTCCCCGCAGGCAGCCGGAACACGCCAGGCAGACCGCCAGGCAGATCGTCGCGAGGGCTCGGTCGGCTAGCCGTTTGGAAAGGAACGACACGCTGGGCAAATCCTTTTGCCTGTGGTTCGGTCGGACGACAAATGTAGGGTGCGTGCAACGCACCGGGTCCGGATGTTGTGGTGCGCCGCACGCACCCTACGAACTGTGGTGCGCCGCACGCACCCTACGGGACCGGCTTCATCAGATCCTTCAGTTGTACGAGTTCGCCCTTTTCGTCATTCAACTCGGTCGTGAGTTCATCATCAGTGAGCCCACTGTCGGTAACGAATCCCAACAGTGCCCCAATCGCGCTTTTCAGGCCATCAACGAACTTCCGATCGCTTGCGGAGGTGGCCAGTGAATCGACCCCGTTGAGGCCGTTGGCGGCGGCAGTCAGGCAGACCTTCAGGTGGTTTTGTGAGAGCTTGCGTCGCCCGCTCAGTTCCGTGTTGCAAGCGTCCAGTGCCAGTTGTCCGAACGGGGCAGCCACCTTGGAAGGGCTCGGCGGCGCAAAGGCGGCGTAGTTCAGCTTCCCCATCGCTTCGGCGGCAATACATCGGGTAGAAAAGGGCAGTTTCGTGTCGAGCACCAGCACGGCCAGCCGCTTGGCCTCAGATCCCTGGGCATCGACCGCTCCCAACAGGCCGAGGATCTCGGCGGCCTGACCCTGCATCCAGGCGTGACCGTCGGCGGTGCGCCCCGCCGGTATCGGGGTCGCCAGGAAAGTCAGCGCCATCCTGCCGACCGCGCTTCGGGCCGGACCGGTCCCGATCGCACCCCGCTTGCCATGCCGGACGACACCCACCATCGCGGCCGCGCGGACCGCGTCGAGTTGCCCCGGATCGTTCACCGCCTTGGTCAGCACGGGCAGCGCCGCCGCCTTGGGCGTGGGATCCCCAGCCTCCTTGTCGTTGAGCTCGCCGATCATCAGCATCGCGTTCACTCGAGAGGCGGGATGGAAATCCTTGCCCTGACGGTCTCCCGAAAGGATTGTCATGAAATCGAACACTATCTTCGACAACAACTCGTGTACGGCGGCGGTCCTCTCGGAGTTACGCAAATCGATTTGAAGCTGTCGGCGGTAGCCCGCCAACTCGGCGCGGTTCTCCACCAGTGTCCACCGCCTCAAATCGTATTTTTTGTAGTAATCCTCATACAAGGTACGGTCCGCGGCACTAGAAAACCCGCCGATCGCCATCTGCCGCGCTCGCGTGCCTTGCCTGGACAGCGTCTCGTCCGGCGGGACTTCAAACCAGTCGTCCGGATTGGCCGGGTCCGGCTGGGCCATGGCCGTGCCGCAGAACAAGCCGGCGGGGCCCAGCAGAATCAGCAGGAAACCGGCCGATCGCAGCGAAGCGCGACCGCAACGATAGTGTTTTGGCGTGGAGATCATGAGCGTAGTACCTCTTGCCGATCGGCCCCTTGTGCAGATCAGCCTGGAGAAAACGGGGACATTGTATAGGCTACCAACGTTGCGGGTAGCCTGTCAAGTTGTATCGACACCCCCCCAATGAGAAGGGGTGGCCTGGCCTCAGCAGTCAACGACGCCCGTTTCCCTCATTACGCACGGGATCCGGCGTCGGGTCGTCTCTCTGCAATAATAGGTCGTTCCGCGAGCCGCCGGGCTTGTCCCGGCGCAAATCGGCGAGCCGCCGGGCTTGCCCCGGCGCTCATTGCGCGGGGGCAAGCCCCGCGGCTCGCTGGCTCGCTGGCTCGCTATTCCTTGCTACCGGCAGCGTCACAGCCTAGACTGAGACGCGTACTGACCGCAATCCGCCGCGAACAACCTACCGACGACCTGCCCATGACCTTCCGCCTGATTACCTGCTCGCTTGTGCTCTTGGTTTCGATCGGATCCGTAGCGCCCGGTCTCAACGTGCCCAATCTCGACGCGCTCGGCCCCTACGACACCCAGGTAGCCGAAAACGTGACGAAGCTCCGCCACGACTCGTCGACGGCTCGGGCTGCCGCAGCCGAGGCCTTGGGGTTCCTGCGAGCATTCGCCGCCGAAGATGCGTTGATCGAGCGATTGGGCGACGATTCGCCCCAAGTGCGGCGGCAGGTAGCCATGGCACTGGCCTGGTGCGGCGGACGCAAAGCGGTCGGCCCGCTGCTGGCTGCATTGGACGACGACGATTGGCTCGTCCGTCAGGCTGCCCACGTCTCGCTGACGAACCTCACCGGCATGGAATTCCCTTTCCACTCGACCGCCACGTCGCCCAAGCGTGCCGAACAGGCCGGGCGATGGCGCAATTGGTGGGCTACCGTGCCGGACGCCCGCCCGCCGCAGGAAGTATTACGTCTGCTGGCCGGGCCGCGACAGGGAATTGCCGCCGGACCGGTCTCCGCGTCGACCACCTACAAAGGCCCGGCCGGCGTCCTGCTCGACGGGCAAATCGGACCGGGCTATTGGCAGACCAAGAACGTGCCGACGCCGCAATGGTGTACGGTCGACATGGGCAAGCCGCGCGAGATCGCCCGGGTGGTGGTCCACCAGCACAGCCCACCGTTCGTAATGACCGAGTACGATCTGGCAACCAGCATGGACGGCAAGAGCTACGACGTCGTCGTCCGCAAGAAGGAGACCACGCCGGTCAAGCTGGTGATCGGTTTCCCGAAGCGCAAGGCCCGATTCGTCCGCATCACCGGCTACGGCTCCGTCAACCGGACCTACCCGACGACCTTCTTCGAGATCGAAATCGACGGCTTCACTCGCCCGCGGGTCATCCACAGCAACCCGGTCGCATGGCGGCAGGAGCGTGCCGTGCGGGCGTTGGGGGCCTTGGGCGGACATGGGGCCACCGAAGCGATCCTCGAGTTGCTCGGGCCCGCGCCGACGACGACACTGAAGTTTCGGCCCATGGTTCGTGCCGGCATCCGTGCCTTGGGCCGGCTGCGGGAGGAAGCCGGTTTTCAAGCGCTGGTCGCACTGTTGGACAATCCGATGTGGGCCCGGAACGCGGCCGACGCCCTGGGTGATTTCGGCGACCGCCGCGCCGTGCCACACCTGATGATAGCCTACCGACGCTACGCCAAGAACCTTGCCGGCGGCGACCCGGCCGAGGTCCCCCGCGACGATAAGATGGGATTCCCCAGCGAAGACCGCATGCTGGAAACGCCCTATTGCATCGCGTTTGCCCTCTGCCGACTGCCGCTGGACAACCCGGCCCATCTGGCCGCGCTGCGGGAAATGGCCCCGCAGATCATGGCCAACCTGCCGGGCGACCACGACACGTTCTTCCTCTATGAACCGGAGGTCGGCCACCTGCTCACCCGGCACCTGATCGAGCAAACCGGCACACGGCAACCGGCCTGCGAGCACGCCTTCGAGTTGCTCGGCCAACCGCGACGCTTGCCGGGGCCGACCGGCCCCGGCAAGCCGACCGATCCTGCACTGTGGTCGAAATTCCCGGCCTACCGTATCGCAAGCTGGCTGCCGTGCGTGTGTACCGAGAAAGAGGACCTGCCGCGGCTGCTGGGCCTGCTGCAACACAAGGAAGGTTGGGTTCGGCTCAATGCCGCGAAGACGATCGCCTGGCTCGGCGACGAGCGCGCTATCGAGCCGGTCGCCAAGATACTCGCCGAAGCTAAAGCCGAGGCCGATTTCGGCTACAATGGCACCTTCAAGAACGAAGAGTACGACGACCCGGCGCCCCGATGGCGCGAGGGGTTGATCCGAGCGTTGGGGTTGTTGAAAGCACACGAGCACACCGAACTGATCGTCCGCATCCTCGAAGACGAGCGTTCGGTCGTCGAAATCCGCCTGGCCGCCGCCGAGGCCCTGGGCGACCTGGGCAACGAGCGCGCCCTGGCCGCACTCGAAAAGGCCGCACTCGGCCACTCGTTCCACTGCGTCCGCCACATCGCCCGCGACGCCGTCCGCTCCCACGGCGGTAGGGTGCGTGAAACGCACCACGAATCCGATGCCGCCGCGAACAATCGGCGCGTTGCACACACCCCAAACGAAGATCGGCACGTTGCACGCGCCCTACAAGCCATCGTCTTTATCAAGGGCGACAACAGCATCCCGAACACGATCGGCACCGTCGAACAGGCCGACCGCTGGCGGCAGACCTACGTCGTAACCGACTCGGGCCCCGTCTATCGCCCGGGCCACAATCTCTACGTGCTCAGCCCGCCGAAGCCCGACGGTACCGTCACGCCGCTGACCCGCTTCCGCGACGGTTACGTGGCCGAGCACGAGGTCTCCTGGGACGGCTCCCACGTGCTCTTCTGCCGACGCGGGCAGGACGATCCTTGGTGGCACGTCTGGCGGATCAACGTCGACGGCACCGGCTTGAAGCAACTGACCTTCGGCCCCTATCACGACACGGGGCCGGTCTATCTGCCCGATGGGCGGATCACCTTCAGCTCGAGCCGTAGCGGCATCCGCGACGAATACCACGGCTATCCATGCACGGCCCTCTGGGTGATGAATATCGACGGCAGCGACATGCACCCGATCGCCACGAACATCGGCCGCGACAACGAACCGGCCGTGCTCGGCGACGGGCGGATCGTGATGAGCCGGCTCGAGGTCTTCTACTCCCGCAATAAGACCGAACTAACGCTGCACGCCATGCACCCCGACGGCACCAAGGACGTAGTCCTCTACGGGCCCGAGCGGCGGCAGTTCTGGCGAAATCTGGACCATGGGCCCCGCACGCCGGCCGACGGGCAGGAGGCACCGCTGACGCACCGCGTGTTGCGAATGACCCAACCGCAGCCGATGGCCGACGGGCGGCACGTGATCGTCGTCACGCAAGGCGGGCTGGCACTGATCGGCGCCCGCCGCGACACCGAAGAGATCGTCACGCCGGACAACAAGACCCGGTCGTATACCACGCCCTTGCCCCTGCCCGACGGCACCGTGCTGTGTGCCTCGACGCTCAAGACACCCGACCGCACGAAGGTCGACCTGGGGTTGTACCTGTTCGACCCGGCCAGCAAGCGGCTCGACCTGATCTACAACGACCCGGCGGCGGCCGACTTCGAGCCGCGGCCGATCTGGCCGCGCGTTCGCCCGATCGTACAGACCGAGGAGGCCCGGCGGCACGCCTACACCGGGCGGTTCGTCTGCACGTCGGTCTTCGCCACCCAGGAGGAGGACGTGCCGGTTCGCGGGCGGCTGGTCCGGCTGATCGAGGGCGTGCCCCGGCCGGCCCGGCATAGCACTCACACCAACCCTTGGGAAGTATGGAAGAACCACGGCGGTACGTTCGCCCGGGTGTTGGGCACCGCGCCGCTGGCGCCGGACGGCTCGTTCTACGTCGAGGCCCCGGCCGACCGCCTCATGCACTACCAGATCCTCGACAGCGACCGCCGCGTAGTCGGCAACCAGCGGACGTGGATTTATACCCGTCCGGGCGAGATGAAATCGTGCGTCGGCTGCCACGAAGACCCCCACACGACCACCCGCGGCAACGACCCGCAGGCCACGCACTACCCGCCGCTACAACTGCTCCCCGACGCCGACCGATTCCGCTACCGCGCCAAGGCCTGGTTCAAGGGCAGTCTGCCCGGCGAGATCGAAGAGCGCACCCGAACGGCACGGGCGGTGAATTTGATGGGAAGGTAGGAGTGGTTCGTAGTGACCCGATTTATCGGGTCGAATTCGGTTCGTAGTGACCCGATTTATCGGGTCGAATTCGGTTCGTAGTGACCCGATTTATCGGGTCGAA
>JABMRB010000704.1 GCA_013202865.1 Candidatus Nealsoniibacteriota bacterium
GGCGGCACAGCGTCCCTCGCTGCCGGCGGCACTGCAGAAACGCTGGGAGAACCCGCCGTTTAATCCGCGACGCCCGGAACTTCACCTGCACAACCGCAAGGCCCCCATGGCGCGGCTGATAACGAAGCTCGGCCTGCGGCAGTTTCGCAACGTCGGGCCGTTGAACGACACGTTGATGGCGACCGGCAAGGTGGGGATCGCATTGAAGCAGCACATTGGCGCACCGTGCGAACCGGTCGTTGCCACCGGCGACCGGGTCACCAAGGGCCAAACGGTCGGCCGCCGGCCCGTCGCCGACGGCAAGCCGGCCCTCGGCGCCCCGGTCCACGCCTCGATCGACGGCACCGTAACCGCCGTCGCCGACGGCGTCGTATGGATCGAATCCACAAAACAAGAGAACGTTTAACCACCCCGGAACCTAAACGCAACCCATCACCGCGCAACCCAAGGCCCCCCGATGCCCACCCCCAAATCGATCGGCGTCGTCGAACTTTCCAGCATCGGCGTCGGGTACCGGATCGAAGACGAGATGCTCAAGGCCGCCTCGGTCGAGTTGCTGATTGCGCGGACGATCTGCTCGGGCAAGTACCTGATCGTCGTCGGCGGGTCGGTCGCCAACGTGGAAGCGGCCGTGCAGGCCGCGACCGGATCCGGCGGCGAGGCGATCATCGATTCGCTGGTGATCCCCAACGTCCACGAATCGGTCTTCCCGGCCCTGGGACAATCGGTCGTGCTCGACGACGAAAATAGCGGCGCGTTGGGTGTCGTGGAAACGTTCAGCGGAACCAGCGTGATCGCCGCCTCGGACGCCGCGGTCAAGTCGGCCCGGGTGACCCTGTTCCGCATCCACATCGCCATGGCCCTGGGCGGCAAGGGGCTCTGTCTGATGACCGGCAGCGTGGCCGACGTCCGCGCCGCCGTGCAAGTCGCCGCCGAAGAGGCCCGCAGCCGCGGCCTGCTGGTCTCCGAGATCGTAATCCCCCGGCCGAGCCGGGAGTTGTTTGAGGAGTATCTTTAGTGCGGATTCTACGACTCGGGCAGTTCCCCGACCGCTTCCACCAGCGGAAGTTCCACGGAGACGAGCGTTCCTTGATCGGGGGCGGTTTCGATGACGGCATGGCCCCCAAGTAGCCGGGCGCGTTCCCGGATGCCCTGCAGTCCGAAGCGGCGCTCCTCGACTTCGTCCGGATCGAAGCCGATTCCCCAGTCGCGGACGTTGATGAAAATACGGCCGTCATCTTTCTGCAACTCGATGCGGATCTTGTCACTCTGGCTGTGGCGGCAGGCGTTGGTTAGCGATTCCTGAACGATGCGAAAGACAGCGCTTTTCAGGGGCGAGGCCAGTTCCTGGAACTCGGCGTCGTGGACGAAGTCAACTTCCGCTGCTCCGCTCTCCTGGATTTCGCAGGCCAGGTATTCAATGGCGGCCACGATGCCGAACTCGTCCAGAATTGGCGGCCGCAGTCCGCTGATCAGTCTGCGTGCCTCACTAATGCCTCGGTGGATCAAGGACAGGCCCTCGTCGAACGTCTTTCCGGCGTCCGCGGGCTTCTCCTTCTGCAATTCGCGAAAACCTTGCAGGTTGTACAAAGCGCCGGTGAGATACTGGGTGTACCCGTCGTGAATCTCGTAGGCGATCAATTGCCGGTCACTTTCGTGCAGATCGAGCAGGTGCCGCAGGAGTTGCTGTTCCTTCTGAATCACCTCGGCGCTCTCTTTCTGCTCGGTGATGTCCGTGCAGATTGCCATCAGGCTGCGAACCTTCTCGTCCTCGTCAATCGGCACCACGACAACAGACCACCAGTTGCCGCTGAGCGACATTACCTCAATGGTTTGGGTATCTCCGCTCTTGTACGCTTGCCGGAGGCAGGCCTGGTACTTATCGCGATGCTCCGGGAACACGAACTGCATAATGTTGCTTCCGATAAGCGTGTCCATGGTGGCTTCCGGCCCGGGGCGGTTGGCGTACTGAACACACCCGTTCCGATCCATAAGGACCACGACGTCGGGGATGTTCATGAACAAGGTGCGGAACCGGGACTCAGACTGTCGCAACTCCTGTTCGGCCTGCCTTCGCTGGGTGATGTCGCGGGTAACGCCCAGCATCCCGATGGGACGATTTTCCTGGTCGCGCCAGAACGTGCAAGTCACCTCGACCCAGCGAATCGAACCGTCTTTGGCGCGGTGTTTCACATTGAGCGTCCGCTCTCGGCGCCCGCCGGGCCGCTGCAGTTCGACGGCCAATTCCTCCGTGAGCATTTGCTCGGTATGAGCGTATGAGTCTGGAGGCAAGAGGTCCGCGAATTTCAGCGAGAGGGCCTGATCGACGTCGTAGCCCAGGAGCCGTTTCACGGCGGGGCTGACGTAGGTGAACCGCCAATGCCGTATCGACTGCGCGGCGACGTGGCGAAGGTCCTCGGCTTCCGGCCGGTTGGCGAAGTCGACGAGTTCTGGGAACCGGCCAATCCAGATCAAGTCGCTCACGTTGTCGGCAATCAGCCTGTAGCGCTGTTCGTTCTCATAGAGGGTTCGCTCCGCGTGCCTGCGCTTGGTGATGTCGCGGACGAAGGCAAAGAGGAATTCGTCCTCGCTCAATTTGCAGCAGTGCGCGCTTATCTCGACGTCCAGCAGCTTCCCGTCCTTCCGCCGATGCTTTGTTTCGAACCGCTGCGATCCCGACTGGACGATTTTCTTGATGCGTTGGGAGATTTCCCGGGGGTTCTCCAGGGCTTGGATGTTTCGGATGCCCATCGAGAGCAATTCTTCCCGTGTATAACCCGAAATGGCACACATTGACGGATTCGTGTCCAGGAACCTCCCCTTCAGGTCGACTTTGTAGAATCCGTCCATGGAGGTCTCGAGAATCAAGCGGCTACGCTGAAGCTCCGCCGCCAGCGTCTGCCTTGCCTGCTTGCGCTCGGTAATGTCAATGCAATAACCGATGATCTCCAACGGCCGGCCGGACGCGTCCCGGGTGAGCCTTAACTCGTTGCGCATCCAGCGATAGCTGCCGCAGCCGTGCAGGAAACGATACTCGTGGACATGATGCCCCGTTTCAAGAACCTTTGGTAGTTCGGCGAATATCCGCGGCGCGTCCTCGGGATGGATCCGATCGGCCCAGAACCTCGGGTCCTCGGTGAACTCCCGAGCTTCGTAGCCCATGCGCAAGGTGACGTTTTCAGTCATGGACGTGGTGGCATAATCGCCGCCAGGTGCGCATGTGTAGATCACTGCGGGGCTGGAAGCGACCAGGTATTGGAGTCGTGACTGAGTTGCCTTCAAAGCCTCCCGCGTCCGCCTTTGCTCCGTGATGTTGTGGACGATTCCCTCGGCTCCGACGACTACACCTCTGTCGTCGCGTAGCACGCGAGCAGACGCCAGGACTGCGACCGAGGTGCCGTCCTTGCGCTTCCACTCGACCTCGACTGCCTCCAGGTGGCCCCGCTCGATGAGCTGGGGGACAAGCCGCCGCCGCCGTGCCGGATCCCGGTAAACGTCCCGCGCCACGTCGAGCGCCAGGAGTTCCTCTTTGGAGTCGTAGCCCAAAATGGTAACCAGCGCCGAATTGACCTCTAAGAATTTGCCCGCAATGTCGGACCGAAACACCCCGTAAGGGGCGTGGCGTAATACGGAACAGCAACGGATCGGCGAGCGGCCCGATAACTCCCGATCAGACCACGAACACTTTCCACCGTCGAGGTGGTGCTCCGCCACGGTCAACCGCAACTCCAGTTGCTCGGTATCATCCAGGTCGGTCAGATAGTCGTCGGCCCCGGCCGCAAGCAAGGCTTCGACGTGTTCCGGCTGAGTTGAATCGACGGCCGCCAGAATCATGCAATGCGGGTCCTTGGCGCCCTCTCGCAGCCGTCGGCAGAGCGCGGGGCCGCCCCCCTGGAGGCCGTCGGCCTCTAGAACTACGAGCCGGTAACTGTCCGATTGGGCGGCCGTGGAGGCCGCCTCGACGTTCTCGACTACCGTGACTTCGTGCTTGCGCCGCTTCAACACTCCCATCAACGATTTCCGCGTGTGGAGAGAGGCAGCGATCAAAAGTGTTTTCATGCTGTGTCCCTGTTGTTCGAAACCAGACATTTCTCGTCACGAGTTTGCTGTTGAAGGTGGTCTGCCCCTCCGCACTACCTCTCCAAGCATCAGACACCGGCATTTGGTACGCTGATCGGCCAATTCCGGATTATATCCTCTGAGGCCAACCTTCCATAGCCCGACAAACCACTCGGCCGGAGCACCCTTGACGGTGCTCGATTACTTGGCTATCTTCACGTGTACGGTAAATACAGGTTTCCGGACCCGAGGGGTGCTCTCCAGCGGAAAGGGACGAGCGGGGAAGAGCCGATGAGACGAGCTGCGCTGCTGACCTTGACCGTGCTCGCAACCGTCGGCCTTGTCCGCCACGGCCGGGCCGGACAGAATTCGGCCGACGTCGGGATCCGCGTGGAACACGACGCCGAGGCCTTCGTCACCACGGTCAACATTCCGGCCCCCGGCGGCCAGGTGACATGGGCCGACGTGACACGTGGGTTGGCGCGTGCCCGCGGCTACGACGATTCCGCACTGGCGGGCTCGTTGCCCAAGGGGAGCATCGACCTGTCGCTGCTGCGGTGGCAGTTGACACTGGTCGGGCTGAACGTGGCCCTGAAGCCGGACGTCCATTTCGACGCCCAGCAGATCGACCCCGACGGCAACGACTGGCGGCTGGTGATCAAGCTCGATCGGGCGGCCCTGTCGGCCTCGCAGCGACGCTTCAAGGCCAAATTACGCAACGCCCTGATGTCCTTGCGGCCCGACAGGCGAACGTACGGCTTGATATTCGACGAGAATTGGGACCGGACGCCGGCGGAGCGTAACCTGGTCGTGCTGATCCACGGGCTGAATTCCACTCCGGCGAAGGTCGACGCTCTGCTGGCCGGGGCCCGGGCCGACCGGCTGCCTTGCGCCGTGTTCTCCTATCCGAACGATCAACCGATCGACGATTCGGCCAGGCTGCTCAGCCGCGAGTTGAGCCGGTTGGCCACGGATCATCCCGGCCGCGGAGTCTCGTTGGTGACGCATTCGATGGGCGGTCTGCTGGCCCGAGCCGTGATCGAAGACCCGGAGCTCGACCCGGGCAACGTGCGGCAACTGGTGATGGTCGCGCCGCCGAATCACGGCTCCGCGCTGGCCCGGTTTGCGTTCGGAATTGAACTCACCGAGCACCTTGCGCCAGGCCGCCGCAAGAACGAGGTGGGCACGTTCCTTGCAGCCGTGGAGGACGGTCTGGCCGAGGCGGCGCGCGATCTGCGGCCCGAGTCGCCGTTTCTGCGAACGCTCAACGCCCGGACGCGCAATGCGAACGTCCGCTACACGATCTTCCTGGGCACCGCAGCCCCGTTGACCGCCGCCGACCTGGCCCAACTCCGCCGCAACGCGGCCGCCGCCGGGCAGCGGAACCGCTGGGCACAGTTCTTCGGTCCCCGCGTAGACACCTTGCTGGCAGATCTCGACGAAACGATCGGCGGCAAGGGCGACGGCGTCGTCTCGGTCGCCCGCGGCCGACTCGACGGCGTGGACGACACGGTCGTGCTCCGCTTCAGCCATCTCAGCGTATTGCGCACGCCCGCCGACGGCGACGAGCGAGAGGTTCACCGCGGGATTCTCCAGCGGCTGGGCGCGGAGTAGTGCCTCGATCAACGTCTAGCAAACGATCACCCGTGTTACGCACCCGTGCTACCGGGTATCCGGCTCGCCGGACCGGTTGGAAGCGGACAGGTCGTCGATGTACTCCTGGATATTCAAGGCTTCCTGCTTCTCCCAGTCCAGGCGCTTTTTGTAGACCCTCATGTAGATTTCCTTATCTTCAGGCGTCATGCCTTCCGTCCACTCTCCGGAATGTGGCAGCGCCAAGTCGATCCAGCAGGAGATCTTATCCATTTCTTTCTGCGTCATCCGCACACCCTCGTGGCCGGACTCCAGCAGGGAGATCAACGGGCTGAGCGACGAGCCGTGCGAGTACGGCGGTATCATTTCCGGCACGGACCAGCGCCCTATCCAGTTCAGGTACTTGGACTTTTCGGCGATCACCCCGAGTCGTTGATCCGTGTCGTTGGCGGGACCGCGTGGCCTGTCCGTGGAGATAAGCACATGGTATGCCTGGTTCCAGAACTTGCGCGCCGCGGCGTCCCAAACCGGCGTGCCCTGCAAGTCGGGCGGCTTGGTGTCCGCTCCCTTGTGACATCTTATGCACTTTGCATCGAAGATCGGTTGGATCATCTTAGGGAAGCTGAAACCTCTGCCCGTGACGTCATAGAACGGCTCGAGCGGCTTGATGCCGGTCCTCAGCGCCATGGTTGTCGGCTTGTTGGCGACGGTTTCATTCTTGTTCTCGTGGCACCCTATGCAACTGAAGATTTCGCCCGGCATCAGCGTCGACCAGCTACGCATGGTCTGCACGACGTGCCCTTTTGCGTCGATCGCCTGGAAGTAGACCGGCGTGCGTGCGGGCACTTCAAACGCGGCCGAGCCGTCTTCATGAACGGGCGATTCTCCCAGGACGATCTTCACGTCCCACGCGGCAAGATCGCTGATGGTGGACGGCCCATGCTTTCGACCGATATCGGTGGCCATAAAATCCAGTGCCACGACCCTGACCTTTTTCACGGTCCCGCGGGCAATACCTTTTAGTCCCGGCCCATGATAGATGTCCTGAATGGTGAAGGCACCGGTTTTTTTACGCCAGTCCGTGGGATAGGAGGGGTGCGACGGAATCGGGCGCGCGGCCAAGGGGACGGGCTGATTGCAGGAAACGGCCGGGTCCGACGCCAGGAGCACCCGTTCGCCCTTCTTGTTCATGAAGTAGATCCCAAACCGCTTTTCGCCGCTGGGACGAAACGTTACCAAGTAGTTCTCCTCATCCAAGGGGTAGGGATATTGCCATTGGTCCCCGTCCTGCCCGTAGCGATCGACTTTGATGATCCCTTGAAGTGTTTGAACCGGAGCAACCAGGGTCACGCCGCTCGTTTCCTGCCGGCCCCTGGAAGGGTCGATGATGGCCAGTTTCCCGCGTTGGTGGGTGTGGTGCCCGGAAAGAACGGCCAGAACCTTCCCCGTACCCGGAATGCCCCGCGCATGGAGAATCGCCGTGGGAAAGTAGGAGTTGTTTCCATAATACTCGGTCTGCCGCGTACCGTTCGGATACATCTGGAACAAAGGCTGGGGATAGATCTGACCGCGGTCGTTGTATTCCCAGCGCGTATACGTAACCAGTCCGTTTTCCGGGTGAACCTGGGGATAGTTGCTATGCACCTGATCGAATCCGATCCGGCGCATGAATTTTCCGTCCTTGTCCATCAGATACATGTTGCACACGCTCACGTGCCAGCAGTCCACGTTTTGAACGCACCGCGTAGAGTTGAACATGATATTGCCGTCGGGCAGGTAGATTCCCTCGTAATCGGCGAACCCCAGGCCGGAAGTGAGTTGGCGGACTTTCCGCGTCCGGGCGTCCATTTCATACAAGTGGTAGTCATCTTCGGTCGCCGACTTCTTCCAGGAGAAGAGAATGCGCTTGCCGTCATACGACA
>JABMRB010000705.1 GCA_013202865.1 Candidatus Nealsoniibacteriota bacterium
CGCAATGGGAACTGGAGACCTGGGACCCGATCCCCGGCGGACGGATCGGAACCGTGGTGGTCAATCCGTCACTGATCAATTCGTATTGGACCTGTGCCCTGCAAGTCTTCTTAGGCGACGGTGAACTGGCCACGCGGCTGCCCTACTGGATCTGGTCGTTGGCGATCTTTGCGGTGGGCTATCGTATCGTGCGGCCTGGCGGTGGTTCGCTCCTCAAAGCGGTTCTGCTGGGGCTGACGATGTTCCTCAGCAGTCTGCTGTTCACGTTCTACGTGGGCTACAACCCCTACATGGCCGATCTGGCCAACCCGGGCGTGCCCGACGCACTGTTCACACTGCTGCTGCTGCTTTCGCTGGACTGCCTGCGACAGCGGGATCGCTGGGGTTGGGCCGTTTCGATCACCGCGGCCGCGCTGGTGCTCTACGCCGGGGTCGTGCTCACGGTGCTCACGCTGGCGGCGATCTGGTGGTGGCGGCCGATCCCGCGCCGCGATTGCCTGCGATGGGGACTCACGGCCGGGGCCATGCTCGCGGCCGCGGCGGCGTTCTACGCTTGCTACGGATGGCTCGACGGGTCGCTGCCGTATTGGATCGACACGCTCGACATCGAGTACGTCAACGACTACCTGGCGGGTGGATTTGCGATGGAAACTGCCCCGCGATGGAAGTCGGGCCCGCTGTTTGCCGGCTACTTTCTGCTCGGCTGCGGCGTGATCCCCGCCTGGGGGCTGATTCGGGCGTTTCGCGGCGATCCGTGGCAGCAGACCGTTGCCACCGCGGCGCTGCTGTACCTGTTGGTCGTGCTCGGCTCCGGTTTCAAGAACCTGCACTACCTCGGCCCGCTGTTGCCGCTGCCCATGATTCTGCTGCTGATCAGGGGAAAGGACGAAGCACGAATGACGAAGCACGAAGTAAGAAGGCTTTTCGTCATTCGTTATTCGTGCTTCGTCCTTTCCCTAGTCTGCCTCGTCGTTTGTTGGCCGGCCGCCCGGCAGACGTACACGCTCAACCGCTGGCTGGGCAAGCAGACCACGATCGCAACCGACGACTACCTGACCGCGGTGCATTGGGCCCATGCCTGCGGCAACGTGACGGCATTCGACTGCGATCGGTACACGTGGGTGGGTTACGCAGAATTGGCCCCGAAACTGGACGATCCGCGGACATTGGTACTCACAGTCGGCGAGCCGCCGGGGCCCGATTACCGCCCGGTCGACCACGAAGGGGCGGCCGTTCAACTGCACGAGGGAGTGGCAGTTGAACTGCCACCCCAACCGGCGGTCTCCCAAACGACCGTGCGACTCTATACGCGCGATCCGGCGTGGACCGAGCGGTTCCTTGCCCGGGAGCCTTTGCGTCCGTTGCAGCGTTATCCCTGGGTGCTGCGTCCTCTGGCCGACGGTCCCTACTCGCCCCACAACAACACGCTGGAAGACGTCCGCCGACTGCGTTGAGTTGTGGGGAACGGTACCCAGCTACTCGGTCGGAGATTCCGGTGCTACCGGTTTGGGGCGGGCAACCACTCTCTCTGGATGCTGCGCCTGTAGCTCCTGCAGATGGGTGACCCACCCTCGCAGGCCGCCGTGCTCGCGAACCAGTCGCTCACGAGTTCTCCTAACGTCGCTGACTGCCGGATCGAACGGTTCTGCCTCAGGTTTACTCATCGACTCTCCTCCATCCACAACTGATCGGGGCTGATGATGACGGGAGAAAGCAACCCGAGGCGGCGGTTAATGGCGGTCAAATGCTCCACCTTGTTGGGATTCGCCAGATGCCGCACGTTCCAGGTCAACACGTAGTCCAACTCGTTGAGGCTCGCCAACGCCAAATGTAAAGCGTCGCCCCACCATCTACGGGTGACCTCCCGATGATATCGACTGGCGGCGTCTTCGCGCGCAGAAACATACGCATTCGGGACGGTGGTCTCAATATAGACGGTCTCTCGCATACCAATTCTCATTCTATCCGGCGACGATTCCGAAAGTCAATTCCAGCCGTCCCCGATTCGGTACCCTGGCCGACGGTCCCTACTCGCCCCACAACAACACGCTAGAAGACGTCCGCCGACTGCGGTGAGCGGTGGGAGACTGCCCGCTACTCACTACCCACCCCCCCGAACGCAGTCGGGGGGCGTTTGAATCAC
>JABMRB010000706.1 GCA_013202865.1 Candidatus Nealsoniibacteriota bacterium
TCCACTCGCTTGCGCTTCGAGCTTGTATGGGAAATCGAGTGGCGCTGTCACTTGGCCACTTACGGCTTCAACGCCGAAATCGACCCACGAATTCCGGTGAGGAGGCTCAATTTCAAACCGGGTAGCCCAACAGCAACAACGCGGCGTGCAATCGGATAGTGAACGGAGGAACACACTAGGAAACCGGGGTGGGGTGCCCCCGTCGCCTTCGCGCTGTTGCTATATCCCGCGTCTGGAACACAACCCACAAAAAGCCGAGGCAAGATCGGTAGTCTGCTTACGGCCCCGCGACGATCACGCGCGATGGCACTCAGCTCGAGATCGCTGACGACCTCGATCTCCAAGGCCCCGGCCCCGACTGACCATCGACGCCGACGGCAAGGGAGGAGGAAGAAGACGACTCGGAAGCCTTTCGTGCCTGGGACCCCAACGAAAAGGTCGGCCCGGCCGGGTTCGGCCAGCCGCAGTACGTGGCCGCCTGGTTTTC
Source organism: Candidatus Nealsoniibacteriota bacterium (assembly GCA_013202865.1). Taxonomy (GTDB): domain Bacteria; phylum Planctomycetota; class Planctomycetia; order Pirellulales; family Thermoguttaceae; genus JABMRB01. Next base: position 488 of record JABMRB010000706.1, read on the forward strand.
GGTTGCCCTTCTGTCTTCCACGTCCTTTCCCCTTCGGCTTCTTGACAATATCGCTGGACGGAGGCTTGGACGAATTGGACGAGTTTTTCTTAGCCGCGGCCAGTTTGCGTTCGAGTTGATCGACTCGCTGCCCCAGCTTTTCGATCGTTGCCGCCTGTTCGGCGACCATTCGCTGAAGCTGCTCGATCTTCCGGCTTCCGGTTCTTGGCATCCATGCCGACTGCTACCGCGACCGGAGGCCATAGCGTAACCCCACCCTAGGGTTGGTTGCCTACTGCCTGCGGGGTGGTCGGCGACTGTGAACGCTTACGGTTTTCGCCCCCGCGTCTGCCGTAGTCGGGGTAAATCGGAATGCTGGCAACAAAACCGCGATAGATCGTCCATGACCAATCCTCCATGACATAACCTCAAGACAGGAAACCACTTACAACCGCCACGAACCTATACGACAATGGCGCGATTCAGTGCAACAGCAGGTAGGACACAAGGATTTTTCGGAAAAACGAAAAAAACTACCCTGCCAACTAATTGCAATTTGTGCGGATTATGCTACATTCACGGGTTGTGCTGGATGTTAGGCTTTGTGGCGTCTCTACCGTCGCCCCGACGGTGTACTGTTCGTGAAACGCCACGATGGCCAGCCGTTGAAGTATTGCAGCTTGGGCGGCATTTGGGCGAAGGCATTTTTTGGGGAATTTCGCCCGAGAAGATGGTTGCGACTGTCGTTACACATTTCCTAAGTGGTTCCTTGTTCTAGGAGACGGAAAATGAGAAACATCAATGTACTTCTTACGATGCTCGCCGTGCTGCTGTTCACAGCGACGGCTCACGCCGATCTGGTGGGACTCGGTTTGAACACTACCTACGGATCGATCGTCTACAACTCAGACGACTCGATCACCCTCTCAGAAACCGGCGGCCACGATTTCTGGGGTAACAACGATCGTGGCTTTCTTGCTTACGAGGCAATGCCCGTCAGCGGGGACGGCGAAATCATCGCCCGGTTGAAGTACGACACCAGCGGAGGTGGCTGGTCCAGGATCGGGATCGACTGGCGGGAATCGCTCGCCCCCAATGCCGCCCGCTTCGGAGCGGACCTCGCCGACTCGAATGGCGGCAAAATAGAAAACAGCCATCGCAACAATACGGGCAACAATATGGAACGCGACGGGGACGTCAACAACCAAACGCTCGATTGGAACTGGGTCAGGGTCACCCGCGAGGGCAACGTTTTTCAGGCCTACCGGAGCCCGGACGGGAGCGATTGGACCGCGTACGGCGCTGCCTCTACGATCAACTTCGCTGGGGCGGAAGGGTACGTCGGTATTTTCGCCCACGGGCGCAACAATAACAGCTTCACCACCGCCACGTTCTCCAACCTGGGTGGTTTCCTCACCCAAGCCGACGGCGATCTGAACAGCATCGGCAGTGGCTTCTGGGACGTGGCTGCCACCTGGAACGGCACGGTCGTCGGCGGCGTGCCCACCGACATGAGTTTGGTGACCATCGACGATACCCTGGGGCTTCCCGACGTCGTCACCGTCCGCGACATGACTAGCATCGCCAAGAGATTGACCATTCAGGACGCCAGTTCGCTGGCGATCCAGGCCGGGCAACTCTTGACGGTCGACGGGACCGTGACCGCCACCGGCACGGGCCCGATCGCCTTCGGAACCGGCGCCCAACTGGTGGCCAATGGCGGCGGTTCGATCGCCACGGTGACCACCACCGGAGATAACACGCTTAACACGGGCGGCGCGATGAGCGTGGCCACCTGGACCGACAGCGCCACGGCCGGCACGCTCACCAAGGCAGGTGACGGAAGGCTCACCCTGGACAACTCGGGCGGCACCATCGACCTGGACAACACGACTGTCAGGATCAGCGGCGGCACGCTGGCGTTTCAAGACGGGCTCGATCCTTTGGGCGGGGCCGTTCTGCCGGTCCAGCTCGACGGCGGCACGTTCAGCATCGAAGGCGTAGTAGGCACGGCCGAGGGCGTGGTCAACTACGGCCTGTACAACGGCGCGAGCAATAACGCAAACCTGACGGACATCGCCGACGGGGCAGTCAACGGTCAGAACGGCGGCCTGTGTGCCTTGACACCTACCGAGACGAGTGCGGGGGGCGGGGA
>JABMRB010000707.1 GCA_013202865.1 Candidatus Nealsoniibacteriota bacterium
ATATTCAACTTCTTCGCGAAGTCTACTTTGCGGCGAAGCATTTCCACGACTGCAACTCACCCCCCGGAACGCAGTCCGGGGGCGTTGAACCGAAATCCCCAACATTCATCATTCTGCATTCCCCCTCCCCTCACGCCCACCGCAACGGATCCTGCTCGTTTTTCGCGGCCCAGATTCCCAGTTCGGGAAACTGCTCGGCCAGTACGTCGGCCAGGCATTCGACGGCGAATCGCTCGCTGGCGAAGTGGCCGGGCAATAGCAGGCCGACATTGGCTGCCTCGGCTTCCAGGCAGGTGTGAAACTGAGTTTCGCCGACGACCATGCACTCGCAGCCGATGTCCCGGGCGGCGTTGAGAAACTCGCCCGCCGCGCCGCAAGCCACCGCCACGGTGCGGACCGACCGCCCCGGGTCGCCCACCATTTGCAGCCGCTCGATCGCCAGAAACGCCTTCACGCGTTCGGCCATCCCGGCAAGGCTCAGCGGCTCGGGAAGCCATCCCCAGCGACCGGCCCCTCGCCCGCTTTCGTCGCAGACGAGTGGCCATATCCCCCGCAATCCGAGCCCGGCCGCCAGCCGCTGGTTGATCCCTTCCGGGGCCGAATCGAACGCGGTATGCGGGCTGAAGACGGCGATCCGAGCGGCCGTCAACTCCAGCAGCAACCGGCCGACGGTCGTATCGGCGGTCAACCGCTTCACCGGACGAAACGGCATCGGATGGTGCGTAACGATCAGGTCGGCCTGCTCAGCGACGGCCTCGGCCGTGGTGGCCGGCGTGACCGTCAGGCAAGTCATCACCCGCCGGGCCTCTCGCGCTCGATCACCCACCAACAGCCCCACGTTGTCCCAGTCTTCGGCAAGCTCGGGTGGGGCGAATTGTTCCAGAAACGCAACGACGTTATCGACCGTGTGCATGGCTTATCGGGCCTCCCGTGTATAAATCACAAACGTGCTCTTGCCGCGCAGCGTGTTCCACTGCGAAAAGACCTCCTCGGTCACGTCGCCGTCGATCCGCAGGCCGTGATCGGCGACAAGCAATATACGCGTTTTGTCGCCGACCGTCTCGACCGAGTCGATCTCGTACCCGTCTGTTATAGTGCCGCCGTCCGGCGCGTTGCAATGCCGCCGGTTGACTTTTCGGGGAAGATCCGTAAGGCTATATGGGGCCGTCGGAAACAGAACCGCCTCCGCGGATTCTCAATCCGCTGCCCAAGACGGATCAAGAGAACTGTCCTACGGCAAGAAATGTGGAGCATTCAATCATGTCTCGTAAGATTCCTTCCCCAGTGTTGTTGCTTGCAGCCATTTTCTCGGCGTCGGTTTGCAGTGCCGCCGGCAGCGAAGAACCTCGCAATGAAAAACACCGTGCCGAGCGGCCGCCGAACTTCATCATCTTCTTCACCGACGACCAGGGCTACAACGACGTCGGCTGCTTCGGGGCGGCGGGGATTCTAACACCGCACCTGGACCGTATGGCCGAAGAGGGGACGCGGTTTACCGACTTCTACGTCCAGCCGGTCTGCGGCGTGTCGAGGGCGGCCCTGATGACCGGATGCTATCCGATCCGCGTGGCCGAAGTCGGCAATAAGAAAGCGGGGCATCCGGTGTTGCACCCCAAGGAAATCACCATGGCCGAGGTGTTCGAGACCCGCGGCTACGCCACCGCGCTGATCGGCAAATGGCATCTGGCCGGCGGCGGCAAGAACTCCCGCGGTCCCGGCACCGGCCCGTTCCGCAGCGAACTGATGCCGCGTGCCCAGGGATTCGACTATTTCTTTGGCACGCCGGCCCACAACGGCTTCACTCGCGAGGTCAACAAAAAGTACATCACCGAGTTGATGCGGAACGAAGACATGCTTGAGAGCCCGACCGACATGGACCTGCTAACGCAGAAGTACACGGCCGAGGCAATCCGGTTCATCACCGAAAACAAGGACCGGCCGTTCTTCCTCTATCTTGCCCACAACATGCCGCACGTGCCGCTGGGGGCATCGAAGGAGTTTCGCGGCAAATCGAAGCGTGGGCTCTACGGCGACGTGATTCAGGAACTCGATCATAGTGCCGGGCAAGTGATCGACACGCTCAAGAATCTGGATATCGATCGGCAGACGCTGATGGTCTTCACCTCCGACAACGGGCCCTGGGTCGAGTCGCATCTGGCTGGCAAGACCGAAACCGACAACTACTACGGCCGTGCCGATCCGTTGAAGGGCCACAAGATGACCACCTACGAGGGCGGGCCGCGTGTGCCGTGCATCATGCGATGGCCGGGTAAGATCCCCGCCGGCCGCGTCTGCCGCGAACTGGTCACCTCGATGGACCTGCTGCCGACGTTCGCCCGACTGGCCGGCGCCAAGATACCCGCCGACCGGACCATCGACGGCAAGAACGTGCTGCCGGTCATCCTGGGCGAGCCGGACGTCGAGAATCCGCGGAAGACCTACTTCTACTACAGCTACAATCACTTGCAGGCGGTCCGCAACGGCAAGTGGAAGCTGGTGCTGCCGCGGCCGGCCAAGCCGCCTTGGTGCTCCTGGTCGGCCCGGATGACCACCGCGGTCGAAGAGATCACCCTGTACGATCTGCGGTCCGACACTGTCACTGGGAGTAACGGTGCCGAGCGGAACAACGTGGCCACCGAGCATGCGGAGGTGGTCGCCGAACTGATGAGACTGATCGAGCAGGCCCGTGAGGATTTGGGCGATTACGACCGGATCGGCAAAGGGGCCCGGTTTTTCGAGGAAGGCGTACAGCGTCCCGACGCCCTGCGGTGGCAGAATCGATCGTAACACCCAAGGGGGGGGCCGTTGGACAACGCCAACAGGTACGGCCGAAGCACCGCCGTCTTTCTCACTGCGACGGGCTGCGCATCTCACTAGCTCGACCGTTTGGGTTCCGTTTGTAGTACCGCGTTGAGGCGGAAAACGCCTTGCCAGGGCATGTCGAGATACCCCATCTTCCGGCTGAAGCCGGTACTACGAACGACCGATTGCCAGAACTCAAACAGTCGAACTCGACTCCCCGCAAGGCACACATTCCCGCGCTTACATGGAAGCCTGCGTAGTCTACGTAGCGACAGCAAGCGTCGGCCGCGTTAATGGCTACGTAGCCTGTGTGGATTGATCCCGGCTGGCGGTTCCGAAAGCAGGAAAATGCGGAGAATTCCACGGCAGACAGATGGGCAGAACGAGCCGTCTGTGGTAGAAAGGCAGCCAACCTGTGCTCGTGCGAGAGCGATTCCGGAGGAATTGCGGATATGACAAAGAGCCGATACCCCCGCCACGGCCATCGGATTGCGCCGACGGCACTTCGGAAGATTTTGCAGGTCCCGGTTCCTGTACAATACCATCGCGGCAAGGAAGATGCCGACCTGTGGCTGTGCGATCTAGATGAGTCGGCGTGGGAAATATTCGATGAGCAGACCTGCCGCAACCTTGCCGAGGAGGTGCTGCAAACGGTCGGACGCGAGGTGCGAGCGCCGCTGGCCATCGCGTCTGAGCACTTGCCGGCCATTCCCGACGGCATGACGCTGGCCGATCTCGACCTGGAAGTCCGCACGATCAATTGCCTCGTGTCGGCCGGCATCCACGAGCGGCCACAGGATCTGGCTTCGATGACCATTGAGGGAGTCCTGGGGTTGCGCGGATTCTGGGTCAAGTCGCTGGTCGATCTGCTCACTTCGCTGGAACACGTCATCGACCATCCCGAGGCCCGGCGAGCCGTTCGTAGCGAGGCGATCACCTCGATCAAGCATCTTCGGGCGGCGCACCGCTACCCTCGCCCGAATCATCGCCTCGCGCCGCAGACTCTCAAAGAGATCCTCCTGGACCAGATTCCGGCCCAATGGGTCCGCAAGACGCCGCTGCGCAACGCGCGTCTGTGCGACCTGGACGAGTCGGCCTGGAAGCATCTCAGCCAGAATGCGATCGGGCAGCTGGCGGCGATGATCGTCACCCGGGCTGGCGCCGCCTCGCACAACGAGACGATCCTGCAACGCCATCTACCCCGCCCGCCCGACGGAATGCGGCTGGAAGACCTCCGGCTGGAGAACCGCACCCACAACTGCCTGGCCCGCGAGGGGCTCGACCGGCATCCGAAGCGCCTTGGCGAGTTGACCGTCGCGGAGTTGTTCTCGTTCAAGGCCTTCGGGGCGAAGTGCCTGGTCGATCTGCTCAGTTCGCTGGAGACTCGCGTTGCCCGAGAAGGCAAGCTCGACAAACAACTGACCGCTGCGGCCAAGGCGCTGGGCAAGATGACCGACGCCCACGAGATCCAGTTCACCGACCCCCGGCTGGGCCGTCTGCTGCGGGCGATGGACACCGAATCGAACACCGTCGGCGAAATGGTCCAGCGGTTCATCGCCCGTCGGCTCGACCCGCCCGACCCGGTACGGCTGGGCCAACAGATCGGCGAACTCCGCACGCGGATCCGCCAGTTGAGCGACATGCCGCTGGAAGACGAGCTCATCGAGATCTTTGCTCCCGGCTTCAGCCCGCGCGACCGGCAGATCGTCTCCGAATACTACGGCTGGGACGGCGGCGGTGGGCACACGCTCGAACATCTCGGCCGCAAGTACGGGCTAAGCCGCGAGCGCATCCGGCAGATTTGCGTCCGCGCGATCAAACGCAATCACGACACGACCGTCTTTGCACCGGTGCTGGATCGGGCGTTGGAGTTCCTCAGCGAGCGGTTTCCCGCCGGGCTCGACGCGTTGCAGGCCGAGTTCGACGACGCCGGATTCTCCGGCCGCCCGCTGCCGGTCGAATCGGTGCGGCTGGCCGGCGAGTTCCTCTCCCGGCACGTCCCCTTCTCGGTCGTCGACGTCGGGCGAAACCGGATGGCGGTCGCCTTGGAGCAAGCGGAGATACCCCGGGCGATCGTGCAAGCGGCCAAGCAGGTCGTCACCAACTATGGGGCTGCCCGAACCGCCGAGGTGATGGCGGAGTTAGCCGACCGGTTCGACAAGAAGATCGATCCCTCGTTGGTCCGCGAAACGCTGCAAACGCAAGACGACTTCCGCTGGCTTGACGGCCGCCGCACCTGGTTCCGGCTGAGCACGTTTCCGCTCTACGGCCTGCCGAACATGGTCGAGAAGATCCTCTCGGTAACCGGCCGGATCGAGGTAGCCAAGCTTCGCACGGCCATGGCGCGATATCGCCGCAGCGGTCGTCAATTGCCGCCCCCGGGCATCCTGTTGGAGTTCTGCCGCCAGATGCCCGGCGTGCGAATCGAGGGCAACCGCGTGATCTCCGAATCCAAGCGCGACTGGCGAAAGATACTCGCCGACGTCGAGCGGAAGATGGTTGAAGTGCTCAAGAAGCACGGGCCGATCATGGAACGAACCGCCTTCGAAGAGGAGTGCATCAGCCGCGGCATGAACCGATTCAGCTTCAACGCGATCGTGATGTGCTCGCCGGTGATTGCCCAGTACGGCCGCAGCGTCTACGGTCTGTTGGGCGAGAAGATCGACCGCAAGACGGTCGAGGAGTTAGCCAACCGCAAGGCCGGCACCACGCCGAACCGCGTGCTCAAGTCGTTTGGCAAGACCGACGATGGCAGGGTATTCCTGGCCTACGAGCTATCGAAGGCGTCGATATCCGGCGGCGTGATCACGGTGCCGGCCGCCTTGAAGCGGCAACTCCGCGGCAAGTACACGTTGCGGACCGACCAGGGTCACAAGGTCGGCACGCTGGTAGCGAGGAAGGGTTGCGGCTGGGGGCTAGGTCCGGCGTTGCGCGGCGGCGACGCGAAGCAGGGCGACCACATGTTGTTGCTGTTCGACGGCCCCAAGCGGCAGGCAAACATTCGCGTGGGCGACGAGACCATTCTCGACGGCGTGGTCGAGGAGTAGCTCGACGCCAAAACGGGTTGAGCCCGCGCGAAAATGGAAATAATCGGCCTGGTTCAGTTTTGGCCGCTTTCGGATGCCAGACCAGGCGTGGATGGTCCCCCGTTGGGCAACCGGCGGACCGATGGTATGATCTGGGGGCAGCGATGCCTCAATATCCGTCAATCCCCAGGCCCCACACATGCCATCTCTCCCCCAGATCTTCCGCGTACGACAGAACTTCGAGGCCCCGCGTATCGACGATGTGCCCGGGGAGGTCGAGGCACAGCTTGCCGGGCTGAACTTGGGTGAAAAGGTCTCGCCCGGGCAGAGCGTGGCGGTGACCGCAGGCAGCCGGGGGATTACCGGGATTGATAAGATCATCCGGGCGATCGTGCAGCATTTTGTCGGCTTGGGGGCCAAACCGTTTGTCGTCCCGGCGATGGGTAGCCACGGCGGTGGGACGGCCGAGGGGCAGCGCGGCGTGATCGAGTCGTACGGCATTACCGAGGAGTTTCTCGGCTGTCCGATCCGCGCCGGCATGGAGACCGTCATCGTCTGCGAGACGGACGAAGGCATCCCCGTCCATTTCGACCGGTACGCCTACGAGGCCGATCACGTGGTCGTCTGCGGCCGGGTTAAGCCGCACACGCTGTTCGTCGGCAACGTCGAAAGCGGGCTGATGAAGATGATGCTCATCGGGCTCGGCAAGTGCGAAGGGGCGAAGATCTACCATCGGGCGATCCAGGACTACAGCTTCGGGCAAATCATCCGCAGCGTGGCCGGCCGCCTGCTGGCGAAGTGCAACATCCTGGCCGGCGTGACGATCGTCGAAAACGCCTACGACGAGACCGCCCGGATCGACGCCGTGCTGCCGGCCCAGTTCGAGGCCCGCGAGGGAGAACTGCTCCTGCTGGCCAAGAAGTGGCTGCCGCGGCTGCCCTTCGAGCAGGTCGACCTCCTGTTGATCGACCGGATGGGTAAGAACATCAGCGGCGTGGGGTTCGACGCGAACATCGTGGGCCGCAAATCAAACGACCACAAGGCGGTCGACGGCGAGGTGCCCAACGTCAAACGGATCGCCGTTCGCGGACTGACGCCCGAGACGCACGGCAACGCGATCGGTATCGGCATGGCCGAGTTCTGCCGGTCGCGGCTTCTGCGGGCGACCGACTTCAAGGCCGTGCGGCTGAACGCTTTGGTCTCCGGCCACATCTCGGCCGGGATGATCCCGCTGGACTACGAGACCGACCGCGAGATCCTCGACGCGGCGCTGGGCACGATCGGCCTGACCGAGCCACCCGACGCGAAGTTGCTCTGGATCGCCGACACGCTGCACCTGGCCGAGATAGAATGCTCGGCCGCCTACCTCGACGAAGCCCGGCAGCGCGACGACCTGGAGATTCTCACCGAGCCCCGCGACTTGCCGCTGGACACCGACGGCAACCTGCCGGAATCGATGTAGAAGGGAGATCTCAGTTGATATCTTCGCATGGCCCGGCTACAACGGTGTCGGTACGGTAGACACCGGCGCTAGAGACGAGCAGTTGCCATAACCAGAAGGAGCCTACCATGACCCACTCCATCAACCGGCGTCGTTTCCTTGCCGTTTCCACCGCGGGGACCCTGCTGGCAACCGGCGGCCGGACGTTGGCGGCCGATCGTAGCGACTCGGCAACCGACCCGAAAGAGGTCGTCATCAAAGTGGCTGACGCCGTAGTGCGTGATTTCCCCAAACCGCCGCCGTTCAACTGGGGCGAGGGCGTACTGCTGACCGGCATGATGCGGGCGTATCGGCTCACCGGCCACCAGCGGTACTTGAAGTTCGTTCGCGACTTCGCCGACCATCACCACAAGGCCGGCATCGTAGCGACGCTCCAACAGCGAGGCTACTGCGGCCATTGGGGCCCCGCGTTCCCGATGCTGATGCTCTACGAACAGACCCGTGACAAGCGCTATCTGGAATTGGCCGAGCAAGTCGCCCAGTTCATGACGACCCGGGCCGAGCGGACCAAGGACGGCGGGTTGAGCCACTTCAACGGCAAACCGCAACTCTGGGTCGACACGCTCGACATGTGCTGCCCGGTATTGTCGAACCTGGCGCGAATCGCCAAACGTCCTGAATTGCAAGAGGAGGCGGTTCGCCAGTTGGAGGTTTTCGCCCGGCACCTGCAAGACCCGAAGACCGGGATGTTCTATCACATGTGGGACGAAGCGAGCGGGAAGCGGACGCCCGAGTTGTGGGGCCGCGGTAACGGATGGGTCGTGATGTCGTATACGGAAACGCTCAAGAACGAGAAACCCGATTCGCCCCGCCGCCGCCGGCTGATCGAGCCGTTTACGCGACAACTGGCCGGCATCGTGCCACTGCAGGACACGACCAGCGGGCTGTGGCGAACGGTGCTGGACAAGCCCGACACGTACCTGGAAGCCTCCTGTTCGGCGATGTTCCTCTACGGCATGGCCGAGTGCCGCAACTTGAAGCTGATCGCTGTTACTCCCGAACACGCAGGGCCGTGGATGGATACGATGCGTCGCGCGTGGGAGGGCCTGGCGAAGATCGTCGAGAAGAACGGCCGCGTCGGCGGCGTCTCGGCAGGCACCGGCCCCAGCGGCAAAGCCGGCTACGTCGGCCGCAAGGTGGGAACGTTTACCTGGGGAACCGGCGCCCTGCTGCTGGCCGGTTGTGCGTAGGCCGAGAGCGGAAAGCGGAGAGCGGAAAGCTGAAAGCGGAAAGCTGAAAGCGGAAAGCACCATGCGAATAACCAACGTCTCGCGGCGATGTCTTGTCCTGGCAGTCGTGCTGGCCTTTTCTGCCTTCTGCCACGCGTCCGACGGGGACAAGAACAACGTGCTGGCGTGGGTTCGTTTTGAGAAGGCGAAGTTCGTCTACGCTTCGACGCCGTATCTCTGGTTGGGCCACGGGGACGTTACGCTCTCGATCGACGTGGCACCGCGGTCGGGTCACGTACTCGAATTGCTATGGGGCGCCAAGGGCGACGTCCGCTCGGCCGTGGCGACCATCAACGGCCGCGAAGTGAAGATCCGCGACGGCGGCTACGACGGGTTCCGCTGGATCGCCGTGCCGTTGCCGCCGCAACACAGCGTCCCCGCTGCCGATGGCACTGGTGACCGTTACGCGGTGACGCTCAAGCAGGCCGGACGTCCGCAGGCGTTTATCGCGGCGGTGCGACTGTCGGGCGAAGACGGGGCCGCAGTGGCGGACGTGAAGAAATCGGCGTACAAGATTTCGTTCAAGGCGCCTGCCGCAGCGCCGAACGCAGCAACGCCGCCGTCGGGCGCCTTCGCCGAAATGCGGGCGATCTGGGACCGCCAGCCGCCAGTGCCTGCGAATCCGCCGGCCGAAGGATCGCAGGAAGCGGCCTTCCGCCGGGCCGAGATCAACTCGCGACAGGCCGCCGAGGCCTTCTTCCGCAGCCGCCGGTTCATCGACGGCTGGCTCCGGCACGCCGACGAGAAGACGGGCTTGATTCCGCGGAACCTCGACCGCAACCGCGACTTCTGGAACGCCAAGGACGCGGTGCTGCGGGCGTTGGGCAACATGAACGAACACTATCGCGACTACGGCTGGGAAGGCGGCAGCAACGACGGCTACGCCGACTCGATCGAAAGCGCCCTGAACCTCTACAACCGGGAAGCGGTCCCCTCGGTCGCCGAGTGGATGGACCATGAGATCCGGTACATGTTCCGGCGCCAGAGGCCCGACGGAGTGATCGAAGGCTGGCACGGCGACGGCAACTCGGCGCGGACGTGGTTGTTGTACGCCTTATGGAAAACGCAGGGGTTGACCGCCAGGCCATGGCGAGCGGACCTTCGCTTCGGGGCCGTGCGGCGGGGCGACGAATTGTTGATCCATCTTGCCGCCGACAAACCGTGGGAGGGACGGTTGGTCTTCGACGTCCCGCGGCATCAGGTCTATTTGAAGTTGCCGATCGACTACCCTCGTTTGAACCAGTTTCCCGAGTGGTTCACGGCCCGTGCGGGCAAGCGATACACCGTGCGGAATCTGCCGGCCGATTCGCACAGCATCTTCACCGGCCGACAATTGCGCGACGGTTTGCCGGTCACACTAAAGCCGGGCGCGGCGGTCAGGCTGGTCGTCGGGGAGACCGGGAGCTAGGTTCGGCTACAGCGAGAGCACGTACTCGACCAGATCCCCGGTCTGCTGCTTGCTGAGTTTGCCGACGTCGTCGCCGGTAAGCCCGTGTTTTCCCTTGGCAAAGAGGTCCTTCAGCGTGGTGTACCGCCCGTCGTGCATGTAGGGGGCGGTCCGCCAGCATTCGATCAAGGTGGGCGTGTCGAACGTGTCGCGGCGGTCGTACTGGCCACGGCTGCCGACGTCATGCATCCGCAGGTCGGTAAACAGCGGCTCGGGGTGACACTTCGCACAGTTGATCTTCGCATCGAAGAAGACCTTCTTGCCACGCTGGGCCGCCGGGCTGAGCTTGCCGTCGACCAGGTACGGGCTCGCAACCGGCCCAAGCGACTCCAGATACTTGTCGATCGCCACGGCGTCCTCTTCCACGCCGACGGCGAACAGAAGCTGCATTACTTTGCCGCGTACCGCCACTTTCGCGTTAGCACGGATACCCGAGGACATCGACGGCGGGGTTTTGTGGGCCAAGACCATGCTTCGGACATTCTTGGTGTTACCCAATCCGTCGCTGGTCAGGTCCCAATTCAGGGCGTCGACCCGGGCGTCTGGATGGCAACTGGCACAGCTTTGCCATTGCTGGAAGCAGATAGTCGCATCGTTGAAGAGCATCTCGCCGCGGCGCTCGATGGGCATTTCCGGCACCGGCCCCAGGGCAATCGTGTTGACAAGGTCAGTCGGCTCGGGGTTACCCGGCTTAGGTTTCAGGTCGACTACCGACAGATTGTCAGTGAAGTGGGCCCCCGCAAAGGCCTTCGATCCGACCACCGCCAGGCCGCGCGGGCCCTTGACCGCCGGACCACCGTCGCCAAGCGGGACCCGCCGTCGAAGGCCGGTTAGGAAAGCCAAATCGTTGGGTACGTCGGCGGCCGTTGCCTGGTAGTTGTCGGGGGCTCTCTTCTCGGGCAAGGCCAACAGCTTCTCGAGCAAGGCCGCCGCGTCGATGATGCTCACGTCATGCGTGCCGGCATGGCAGACGACGATCGTCTTGCCGTCGGCCGTCACGGCCACGCCCCAGGGATTGGCTGCCCCCAGGTCGACGTCGTCCAACAGCACCGTGTTGATGAGCTTCCTCTGGCGCGCGTCGATAATACTCAGGGCGTTGGTGTTCATCCAGCCGCGCTCCAATTGCGTGGTCGGCATCATATATCGGGAGAGAAGGTGCGTGGCATAGATGTGCTTTCCATCGGGAGAAACACAAATGCCTCGCATGCCCGTCGACCCATTGGGCAAACGGATCGTTTGCGTCTTGTTGGTGGCCGTGTCGATCACGGTGACCACCGAAGCCACGTCATAGTCGTCGGCCCGGTCGAGAGGCAGGTGGTTGATCACGAAAACCGACTTGCCGTCGGGCGTCACGGCCGCCGCGTACGGCTCGCGCGTGGTCGGCACCAAGGTGATTGTCCCGGCCGCAAGGCCGACGACCGCCACGTTGTTGTCGAAGCGGTTGCAGACGTAGAGCGTCTTTCCGTCGGGACCGATCGCCGGTCCGATGGGCCAGTGACCGACGGGAATCGATTCGCGCAGCTTGCCCGACTTGACGTCGACCACCGCGACGGTTCCCTCGGGTGCGGCACAGGTGACGTAGAGCGTGGCTCCGTCGCGGCCGAGCACCAGCCCGGTCGGCTCGGCCGGCATGTCGATCGATCGCAATACCTTGCCGACGGCGGCGTCAACCACGGCAATTTGCTTCGCGTCGGCGCCCGCCACGTAGAGGATTTTGCCGTCGGGCGAGGCGACCACGTCGATCGGCCCAAGGGGGCTTCTTAGTTGTGTTTCCGACAACGGAGAAGCCGGGCCGGGCTGGGAAGCCGTCGCGTCTGTCGGCTTGCTTCCGACGGCGATCAGCCCAACCAGCATCGTCCCCAGGCCGCCGATCACGATCGTCGCCGCCATGGCCCGAGCCCCCGTTCGGATCGATAACGTTCGCGATCCGTCCAGTTTCCATAGCATGATCCTAGACCTCCTTTACTCGGTTTGGTTCTCGCCGATCAGTTGACTATTTTCAATTGGACGCGGCCAAGTCGTGGGCTGCTCATGACGGTCGACTCTGGTGTGTCGAAGAACGCGTTCTCCGTGAACGCCAGTGAATTTACTATGGCAAATGATCGCGGGCAAGCATCGTGATAGAACTTGACTGTAGTGCCCTACACGCTCCATGCCCCCCTGAGGGGTGGGTATTTCTGGCTTTTCCCATCTTTCTGGGAAAAATCTCTTGGAGACTCTTGACGGCAGGGGTCTCGGCAAGCAAGAATAAATGTTAGATGTGGTGTTTGTCCTACAGTTGCTACAACCGGAACGGGCTACTCAGGACGACGCCATCCCGCCTGAACCAAGTTCGCGCCGCAGTTCGGGCAGCCGCCAGGCTGACTTGCCCGCAGGTCCCGGCAGCGATGCGAACTCCCACCTACAAATTGATGACCCACCCCAACACCCAGTTGGAACCCACGGCAACACCTTATGGAACAGAGAAGCGTGCTGCGAGGCGAAGGCACAGTGCGGGCCGGCCGGCGCAAGCACGTTGTGAGAAGAGGCGAGTCTGGCGGTCAAGGAACGGCCGCTCACTGCTGTGGACCAGACTTTGAGGAGAACGCGATGAGAAATTGCAAAACGGCATCCCTGGAAGAACTCAAGATCATCAGCCGCTTTGAATCCTTGCGGAAGATCCTGTCGTCGGAGGAGTACGCCGACCACTTGGACAAGCCGCTGGCCTATTGGGCGCTGCCGACCGATCGACGGCTGCCCTTGGCCTTCTTGAGCCGCTCGCTGCGAGACCTGTTTGCCTCGCCGCTATCCGAGCTTTCCTCGACCCCGGGCATCGGGCAGAAGAAGATGACCGCGTTTGTCGAGTTGCTCGCCCGGGCCGCCGACACCGACCCGGCCGAACTGCCGATCGACGCCGCCAACTTCCCCGAGGAAGACGCCGCCACGTTGGCCAACGGCCGACAATCCGAAGGCAACGGGTTCGACCCGACTTCCATTTCCGAAGTCGTATGGAGCCATTGGCGGTCCAGCGTGATCGAGCACAGCCTGGGCGACGAGGCGCTCGGGAAGTTTGCCCCAAGCCTCAGACACATGACCCGAGTGATCTGGAACAAACCGCTGCGAGCGTACACCCAGTACTCGCTCGACGAAATCCGCAACCTGAAGACACACGGCGAGAAGCGGGTTCGGGCGATCCTGGGGGTCTTCTACAGTGTCCACACGCTCACCGCCGAGATGGGTGCCCAGGATCACCTGATTGTGCGGATCGTCCCCAAGACGATCGACCGGGTGGAGCAGTGGATCGACATGGTCTTGCAGCAGCCGGGTATCCCCAGCGAGGACGAAATCTTCGAGCAATTCATCTCGCCGCTGCTCGGACAGGTTCGCACCGACGCGACGGTGCAGATCGCCAATCTGGCCGAGAACCGCCTGGGGATCGGCAGCCCGATCACCAGCGTGCGGCAGGCCGCCCGGACCATGGGGCTCACGCGCGCCCGGGTCTACCAGTTGCTCAACGAGATCAACGACATCATGGCGGTGCGATGGCCCAACGGGCGTCATCAGGTCTACGAGTTGCTCGACAAGTTCAACAGCGAGTCGGCCACGATGGAGAATCCGCCGTCGCTAAAACAGTATTGCGCGGCCGTCGAGTTGTTCTATCCGGGCAGCCGCCGCGGCGCGGCCGGGCCCCTGGAACAAGCCTTCCCCGTCGTGGCAGAGTCCACCCTGATCGCCGAAGCAGAAGCCGTCGCCTGAGGCCCGCCCGCGGGCGACGACCGGAATTTCGGCCTTTCAGGATTTTCCGGGGAGGTCAATAGCGTGGCCAACTGATGAACAAGCTGCTGATCTACCGGTTGTTGGGACTGATTTCGCTGCTGATCGGCGGATCGATGCTGCTGAGCCTGCCCTGGGCCTTTCCGTTGTTAGGCGAGGCGCGCGAGTTCGAGACGGCCGGCTTCTTCGGCCTGCTCGGCGCCATGGGGCTGTGTGGCGTCGTCGGGGCAGCGCTCATGTTTTATGGGCGCAAGGCTGCCGGCGACCGGCTTTACCGTCGCGAGGCGATCGCCGTTGTCGGGCTGAGTTGGCTGATGGCGACCATCCTGGGCGCCTTGCCCTTCTGGTTCAGCGGAACCTGCGGCCAGCGCGATGCCGAAACGGGGCAGGGCGTGGTCCTGGACTTCTTCGACGGCGTCTTCGAGTCGGCTTCCGGGTTCAGCGGAACGGGGGCCACGGTGCTTACGAATCTGGAAGATCCGGAGTTGGTTCCCCGCTCGATTCTCTTCTGGCGGTCGGAGACCCATTTCCTGGGGGGGCTGGGGATCATGGTGTTGTTCGTGGCGATTCTGGGGCTCGGTTCGGCAGGCAAGACGTTGATGCTGACCGAGATGCCGGGACCCAGCCAGGAAAGCCCCGCTGCCCGCACGCAGCGGGCCGCCTGGAACTTCGCGATGATTTTCATCGGCTTGACGGTCCTGCTAAGCGTGCTGTTGCGCGTGCAAGGAGTCTCCTGGTTCGATGCGCTCTGCCACGCCTTCGGCACGATCGCCACCGGCGGATTCAGCACCTACAACAACAGCGTGGAGCACTTCGACAACGTGGGCGTGGAGATGACGATCGCGCTGTTTATGGTGATCGCCTGTACCAACTTCACGCTGCTCTACTACCTGCTGCTGATGAAGCCGGCCAAGCTGTTGGGCGACGTGGAATTCCGCACGTATATCGGCATCTTGGCAGTGGTCACGGCACTGGTGATCGCTTTCGGCATGGGTTCCGGCGATTTCGCCAGCATGGGCGAGGCGGTCCGCTACGGAACGTTCCAGGTCGTTTCAATCATGACCAACACGGGTTTCGGCTCGCACGACTTCGACCGGTGGCACAGTTTCAGCCGCGGAGCGCTGCTGCTGTTGATGTTCGTCGGCGGCTGCGCCGGCAGCACGAGTTGCAGCGTCAAGGTCATCCGTTACATCCTCTTCTTCAAGATCCTCCGCCTGGAGATGGAGCACGTGTTCCATCCCACGGTGGTCCGCCACGTTCAGCTCGGCGGCAAGCCGGTCGAGGATCCCGACCTGCGCAAGGAAGTGGTCGTCTATTTCGGAATGATCGCGGCGATCTTCGTCGTCGGCTCGATCCTGCTGGTTTCCGTCGAGCCGGACAGCACCTGGGTTGAAGCCCATCGTCCGGAGCGGGAGAAACTGATCGATTGCGCCAGCGCGGTGGCCGCCACACTCAACGGCGTGGGGCCCGGACTGGGAATCGTCGGCGAGTCGGAGAATTACGCCCACTTCCACGGACCCAGCAAACTCGTGCTCACCGCCTTGATGTTGCTGGGCCGGCTCGAGGTGTTCGTGCTGCTGGTCCTTTTTCTGCCACGGTTCTGGCGCGGGAAATAGCCGCGCGGCCCCTCGTGGCTTCGCACGGACCCCGGGTGACGGTAG
The DNA here is from genome assembly GCA_013202865.1 of Candidatus Nealsoniibacteriota bacterium. Lineage (GTDB taxonomy): Bacteria > Planctomycetota > Planctomycetia > Pirellulales > Thermoguttaceae > JABMRB01. The sequence goes on from JABMRB010000707.1 coordinate 15,420, forward strand.
AATATCCGTCACCCGCCCTACCCGACGGAGACCCGCCCGATGCGACGCCCTTGCGCCACCGTAATCTTCCTGCTGACCCTCTTTGCCGTCGCCACCCCGGCCCGGGCCCTGGACCGCCCGTGGATCGGCGACGTCTTCTTCTACTGGTACACATGGGACTACGACCGCCGGCTGGGGAGCTGGGTCGGCGGCATCCACAACACGCCGCTGGAGGGCTACTACGACTCGCGCACGCTCGGCGACAACCGCCGCTCGCTCCGCACGGCCTCCGAATGGGGAATGACCCATCACTTCATGGACTACTGGACGCCCGACTGGAAAGGCGAGGGCGGCCGGATGCGCGAAGCGATCGTCATGGAGGCCGCCGAGTCGTTGCGCAAAGACGGCTACGACATCTCGATGGGCTACTACCAGGACGGGCAGAACTTCGCCATGCGCGAGTTCTCGCGAAACGTCTCTGAAAAACGCGACGTGTACCAGTGGCTTCGCGATTTCGCCGGCTCGGAAGTCTGGCCGAAAATCGACGGAAAGCCGCTGCAACTTGTCTACAGCCGCAACGGCCGGCCCGAAACGACCGTCGACCACGAGGGCTTTCGGGAGTTTCTCAGGCAGCGTTATCGGGACGTCGCCACGCTGAACGAGACCTGGGGCACAGCGTCCCTCGCTGCCGGCGGCACTGCTTTCGACGCGTTGGACCGGATCGAAATGTCCTTCTCCGCCCGAGGACACCAACGGGCCGAGTCGATCGAGTATCAGTATCAAATCTGGCAACGCGAGTGGGAGAAGCTCGACGGGCTGATCCGGCAGGAGTTCGATCTGCCGGGGATGCGGGCGTCGTTCGACGTCGGCTACGGGCCGTTCGGCGGGTTCGGCTACGCGAATTTCGCCCGCGTCTTCGGCGGGCCGCACAGCTACGGCGGCATCTTCGGCCCGCCCCACGATCAAGATGCCCAGCGGTTCATCCAGGCGGCCGTGGCCAAGCGATACGGCACGGTCTTCTTCGACCACTTCAAGAACTACTATTTCGACTGGGACATCCGCACGCCCGGCATGGCCTACCTGCCCGACCCGCACCATTTCGACCGTTTCTGGGTGGGTGCCCTGGCGCGGCGAAGCGAGGCCCTGTTGCACCTCTCGTGGAACGAATGGTGGGAAGGCTCGAACCTGGAACCGTGCCGCGAATTCGGCAAGACCTACTGCGAGAAGAACCTCTTCTACGCCACACTGATGAAGCTGGCATTCGAGTCGATTCGCCAAACCGACCGCGTTGCACCGGTCGCCTTGCTGTTGAACGACTGGCGGTTTGCCACCGGCAGCCCGGACGCCGAGGAAATCTACGAGACCATCGCAATCCTGCGGCGCCTCGGTGTGCCGTTCGACCTCTTGCCCGACGAGATGGTCGACGCCGAGCACCTGAAAAACGTCCGGCTGGTCGTAGCCCCGGCCTACCGTTGCGGATTGGGATACAACGCCCGGCGGGAGCGGATTACCGACGTGCTCGCGGCGTGGCTCCATGGGGCCGATCGTCGGCTGATCGTCTCGGCCGATGCGAGTATCGCGCGGATGTGCGGGCTGCGGGAGGTCGAACCGCCGCCGGGCGACGCGGTCGTGGCGGGCGACGATCTGAACGTCTACGTCGACGTCGGCACCCAAGGCGACGAGAAGTTCCTTCGTAGCGGGTTCAGCCAGCGCGAGACGGGTATGCACGCGGGCGACGACGGCAGCTTCCGCTGGACGCCGGCCGTCGGCGATGAAACCTCGCTACTGCTGCCGGCCAGCCCCGGGCGGGATCACGTGCTGCGGCTGGCGGGCAACACGATGTGGCCCAACGCGATTACCGTGCTGGTCAACGGCCGCAAGGCGGCGAGCGTCGAGATCCCCGCCGGAGCGGTTCGTACCGAGGTCGCCGTGCCGGCCGCCGCGATCGGCTCGGCACCGATGATCCGTCTGCAATTGCGTCACGCCGAAATGCACGTGCCGGCGAAGAAGGTACCCGACCGTCACCCGGGCGAACAACGCATCTGTAACCTCTCGCTGAACCACCTGCAATGGTCGACGGCCAACGTTCCGGCCGGCACGACGAAACCGCGATACACGATCCGTGAGGATGCCGTGGAACTGCTCGGCGACCTGTTCGGCCCGGCCCGTGCTGCGGAGTTGTCCGTCGCATTTCGGCCGCGTCCCCATCTCGACGCATCGGGAGCCACGGTACTGTCGCGTTGCCGGCTTGGCTCTGCGGTGCGCGATCTGGCCGTGCCGCTGGGCCGGTCGCAGGTTCACTACGTCAACGGGCCGCTCTCGGAGATCGATACGGACGCCTATTGGATGCCGCTCTTGCAGGAGTTCGGCGGCGTCGAGTTCCATCGCCACGCCATGGGCCCGCATTGCATGCCCGGGCGACTATGGGCCGGAGATACGCAGTTCGTCGTCTGTTTCAACGAAGATATCGAAGACCCCCGCGACTTGCGGCTCTGTATGCCGGCCAGCGACGTGCCGCTGGCCGAAGCCCGGGTGCTCAGCCGCGACGGTTGCACGTATCAACCGCTGAAAGTGACTTCCGACGCAACGTCCCATCGCTCTAGCGACACGCTACAATACTACGGCGTCTACCAGTTCGCGTTCAGCCCGGTGAAGGTGGAAACACCCGAGTTGGTCCTGCGACCGGGTGAAAAGGGAACGTTCACCGTTCGGGCGACCAACCTTACCGACCGGGCCGTGCAAGGCAGCTTGGAAATCTCCTCCGTAATTCCGACGCTCATCGGCCAACCGGTCCGCGTGGAGTTGGGGCCCGGGCAAACGAAGGGCGTGCCGTTGGCGATCCATGCGGCGCCCACCAGCGACTGGGGACGAAAGACAGTCTTCGTGCGGTTGAACTTCGCCGGGCACCGGGCGGTCGTGCTGCGGGAGTTGGTCGTGCAGAAACCGCCGGAGGTTCAACTGGATGCCGTCGTGCTCGACCCGGCCGATGCGAGTTTGCAGTTGCGAGTCCTGGAGAATCCCTATGGCGAGACGGCGACACTTCGCGGCGCGAGCGTCACGTTCCGCGGCCGACGGATCGAATTGCCCGAGATCGCCGAGGGGGGCCGGGCCGAGGTCGATTTGCCCCTGGCCGATCTGCCCGTCGTCACACAGCCGACGTTACACGCGGAGAAGCTCTCGATCGATCCGGGCGGACCGGTGCGGGGTGAACCGGTTGAGCACGAGGTGTTCCTTGCCTTGCGGCCCAAGTCGGTGAAAGCCCCGGCAGACGCGGTCGCGACCTGGGCCGTCTTCAATGCCCGATCGAAGCCGCTGGATCGGCAAGCGGTGTCGGCAGCCGTGGCGAAAGTGCCGAATCCGTTCTGCGTGAAGACGGACGAGGGGGTGCCGGTGCCGGCTCAGGTCGATCCGGACGGCACGCTGCGGTGGCTCGCCGCGATGCCGGCGCGGTCCGGGCGGTTGTTTCACTTGTGTCGTACGGAAGCGTCGGCGAAGAGCGACTTGCAGGTCGTCGCCGAGCGGTTGGGCACCGGCCAAGGCACGTTGAGAATCGAAAACACCCACCTGAGCGTCACGCTCAGCGAGGCGGCCGGTGGTACGATGACCGGTTTCCGCTCGAAGAAGACGGACCGCGACTACGGGCTGAGCAGTTTCGGGATCAACTACGGCACGTTCAGCCGTCACGATCCGGCCCGGCCGCAAACCGATACGGTCAAGTACATCCACGAGAGCAAGACCCGTCAGGAGGATACCGCCGGGCGAATCGAGTTGATCTGCCGAGGCCCGGCCGTTGCGGTGGCACGCGTGACGTGGGCCGATGAGAAGGTAAGCGTCGAGCAGACGTATCGATTCGCGGCCTATCAACCGACCTTCACGATTCGGCAGCAGGTTCGCCCGATCGATCTCGAAGGCGAGCAGGAGTTGGTGGCGATCAACGCGCAGTTCAAGCCGCATCGACTGACCAAGACGTATCCGAACTTCGTCGGTGTGCCGGCCGATCGAGAGCAACCGCATTTCGGCTGGCGGCAAGGGACTTGGGTGCCGCCGTACGCCACGCTGATGACGCCGAATCACTTCGACGAGTCGGTCTCGCTGGTAATCGCCGATGCCCGGGGCCTGATCGGCATCCGTCAGGGTTTCTGGCCGCGGCAACGACCGGCGTCGGGCAAGTGCGAAGTGGCCCAGATCGAAATGCTCGCTGAGCGGTCATCCCCATGCGACGCCGAGATCCACGTCCTGCTACACCCGGGCCATCAGATCGCGGCCGAGCAATTCCACGCCGAGTTGAGGCTTCGCCCGAGGGTTGAGTTGCTTCTCTCAAATCAGGGGGGAGGCCCGATGTAGAAGGGAAGAGGGGAAAGGGGAGAAAAGGGGAAGGAAGAGAAGGAACAGCAGAATGTCGAACAAGGAACTCCGAACGCTGAAGGGAAAAGGGAAGACACAGACGAAGGCGCTCCTAGCCGAGGGCGGAAGCCCACGGATGCACCACAACACCGCTCTGCCCCCGTTTCCCGTCACCCTTCTTTCTCCTTCCCCTTTCTCCCCTTTCCCCTCTTCCCTCCCACACTTCTTCTTTCCTCTGTGGTGAACCTCTGTCCCCTTACCTCTTCGCCGGCTCAAGTTTCCCTTCAACCTTCGGCTTCTCTTCCTTCCCGGAATCTTTCGGCTCCTCTTCCACCGGGAACTCTTGATAATCGAAGAACTGATCGGCCATTTCCGGGTCGTCGCGGGCGAGGACCTCGGCGGCGGCGTCCCAATCGAACTGCATCAAGAGGTCCATGCCCGGGTTCTGGTCCTTCACCGTGCAGGAGCACGCGCCGGCCAGGAAGGCCATGCAATCCAATAAGTTCTCGGTAGTGATTCCCTTGCCGACGTAGGGCGGCATGGCCCGGCCGCGGCCGTAAACGGCATACACCATCGGGTCCTTGGCGTATTTGGCGTCGTTCAGATCCGGCTCGACCGCCAGGAGCATCTTCACGAGCCACTTCTCGGCCGGGTCGGTCCGCGAGACCTTCACCACAGCGATCTTCAATTCGTTCTTCGGTCCCTTCTCGTCGTCGCTCTTCTCGACGTCGTCCTTCTTCTGCTCATCGCCGTTGTTGTCGCCCTTCTCTTCGGGTTTCTCGGGCAGGTACTCCATCGGCGGTGGGGCGGCGCCGGCGACGAAGATCTCGTCGACCTTGGAAACCGCTTCGCCGGCTACCTTCACGGCCTGCTTGTTCGCTTCCTCGTCGGGACCGGTCAGCACCAACAGCACCATACCGTGCCCCTTGCCGAAGAGCTCACCCATCCGTTTGCGGGCGGGCGAGTGGATCATCTGCTGGATCGTCTTGGCGTCGAGCCGCCCGGCGTAAAGTTCGGCACCCCAGGACGTGTAGACCAGATGTTGCGGCTTGTCGCCGTCGGCGTGTTTCTTGCGCGACTCGTTCACCACTTTGGGCAGCATCTTGAGCTTCGCTTCGTCGGTGACGTCGAACGCGTCGAGGCTCACGTTGGCCGGCAGCTCTGCACGGGACAGCTCGGCGAGCTTCTTATTGACCTCGGCGTCCTCTTCGCTCGGTTCGCCATGGTGGAAGTAGAAGACGTAGTACGGGGCCGAGGGCCAGTTATACATTGCATAGCGAAACACGGGCGTATTGCACGCCCGAGCAGGCGACGCACTCCAAGCGGCCGTCAACGCCATCAACACGGCGAGACAACATCCAACCGCGGCCGATCGATTCCAGTTAGCTAAATGCATCGGGGTTCTCAGGGAGGGGGGGTTTGGGATTTGGGATTTGGGATTTTGGATTTGGGATTTGGGATTTGGGATTTGGGATTTGGGACCTTCCGCCCGCTAACTCCCGAAATCCGCCAATCCCCTTAGCCATCTTGCGGGACTACAACGCTACACCCCTACTATACGGACTGCCCGCCCGGGAAGCAAATGGCCCACGGCGGGGCATCGACCCCCCCGGGCTACCGTAGGACGGATTTTCAATCCGTCCGCGAACTTGTAGGATAGACCTCCAATTCGTCCACGCATGCGAAAGACGGATTGAAAATCCGTCCTACGGGGATCAACACAACGGACACAAACACCATGAGCGAACCGTATCAGGTCGTCGTCGCGGATTTCATTGACGACGAGCTTCAACCCGAGCGGCAAGTGCTGGGCGAGATCGCCCGGGTCGCGGCACTGCGGGCCCATAGCGAAGACGATCTGGCCGGTCGGATCGAGCAGGCCCACGCGGTGATCCTCTACCACGAGGTGTCGATCACGCGGCAGACAATCGAGCGACTTGAGCGTTGCAAGCTGATCGTCCGCGCCGGCGTAGGGTTCGACAACGTCGACCACCGGTTCGCCCGGCAACGGGATATCCCCGTGGCGACCGTGCCCGACTACGGCTCCGAAGAGGTGGCCGACTCGGCGATCGGTATGATGCTGGCGCTGGCTCGGGGCGTGCATCTGTTCAACTCGCGGCTGCGCGCCGGGCAAGGACCGTGGAGCTACTCGCAGGCCGTGCCGCTGACGCGTTTGCGGGGCCAAGTGCTCGGCGTTGTCGGATTAGGCCGGATCGGCACGGCCGCCGCGTTGCGGGGAAAGGCGCTGGGTATGGACGTCGTCTTCTACGATCCGCTCAAACCGGACGGCTACGACAAGGCCCAAGGTATCCGCCGAGTGGAGACGCTCGACGAGTTGCTGGGGCAGTCGCTGGCGGTGACAATGCATTGCCCGTTGACCGACGAGACCCGGCATATCATCGACGCGGCGGCAATCGCCCGGATGCCGCATGGGTCCTACCTGGTCAATACGTCGCGTGGTGCCGTGGTCGACACCCGGGCGATCCCCGACGCGATCGCTTCGGGTCAACTTGCCGGGGCGGCGATCGATGTCCTGGAGCACGAGCCGCCGCCGGACGACGACCCGTTGCTGGTCGCATGGCGCGATCCGGATCATCCGGCCCACGATCGCCTGATCGTCAACCCGCACTCGGCCTTCTACAGTGAAGAAGGCCTGATGGACATCCGCGTGAAGACCTCCGAAGCCTGCCGCCGAGCGCTGTTAGGGCAGCCGCTGCGCAACGTGGTGAATTGAGCGTAGGGTGCGTGCAACGCACCATTGCTACAAGGTAGGGCCAGAACCGGGCCGGATCTTGCGATACCCCCCATTGGAGCGTGTGCTTTCAGCCCAATTTTCCAACATCCCGGGACTCCTTGGGGACATCCGAACTGGTTGACAGACCACGCGAAATGGTCCATAATAACGCTCGTACGTTCTGAGCGAGTTCAGGTGAGCTTTCAGCATCCGGCGAGGGCTTACCCTGACCTTCGACCTCACCCGCGAGGCAATTCACGCACCGGCAAGAGCAACGGCCACCTCAAGCAGGGGCCATTCCTTCCGCGCAGCGTGCATTCTAACAGTGGGCCTCGTAGCCGCATGGTGCGCAGCGCCTCTAGCCCAGGAGACATCTTATGATGAAGTACGTGACGTTATTGACCGTTGTTGTCGGTTTGGTGTCGGCAATCGGGCCCGGGGCCTGCGCGGAAACCATCCCCATGATCACCGTGAACGGCCAAGGTACACTCGGGCCGAACTTGCCGTTCTCGCTTGGATTCACTTTTACGGTCGACGATCCGCTTTCGGTGAGTGCGCTGGGGAGATTTGACATCAATGGCGGAGGGCTCGCGAGCGATGCTGTTGCTCGGCTTTTTAATTGGGATACCGGCGCGGCCTTGGCCTCGACGACGATCCTGGCCGGCAGCACGGGCGAACCGGCCGGCATCTACAACGCCCACTATGCCGATCTGGCAGCGCCGGTGGCACTGGACCCGGGCACCACTTATCTTGCCGCCGTCGAGGTCACCGGACAGGACTTCATCTATCAGGCGCCGGTGACTTGGGCCGGCGGCGTCAACTATGGCTCGGGCAAGGCGACGCTCGTCGGTTCTCCCGCCATGCCGGCCACGGCCGACGCAACCACGTTTGGCATCGACTATCCCACGGGTGCTTCTTACCTCGGGCCGAATCTGAAGATCGTTGGCGAGCCGCCCGTGACGACGTCGACGCAAGCGATGACCTTCAACGCCGTCGGCACGGGCAGCGGCGCGGCATTCATCACCGGCTGGGAGTTCAACACGGCCGAGCCGATCCGGGTGACTCACTTGGGCCACGTAGACATGCAGAACAACGGCATCGCCGCCGCCGCAGACGTGGGTATCTGGAGCGTTTCGACCGGCGCACTGCTCGATTCGGTAACCGTTGTGCCCGGCAGCCCGGCGGAGGCCTCGGGCGTGGGCAGCACGCTCTACGAGCCGATCACACCGCTGGACCTGTTGCCGGGCAATTACATCGTCGCCGCACAGACCAGCGGGGAGAACTTCTACTTCAACACGCCTCACACCACGGGCCCCGGCATTACCTGGGTGGCAGGCAAAGCCGCCCCGATTGGTCCGCTACCCGGTTCAACCGCCGCGTTTTCCATTACCCGCAATGACAGCGGCTCGTATTTCGGCGCGAATTTCAAGTTCGAGCCGGTCCCCGAGCCGTCGACTTTCGTGCTGGCGGTTTTGGGCGCGGCAAGCGTGTTCGTATTTCGCTGGCGGCGAAATCGCCAAGTGTGACGGAACCTTGCGTGTTCAATAGTTTGGAGTGTTCGCCAATGAAACGTGCCGCTTTCATTCTTGTCGTCATGGTCGCGTTCTTTCCACCTCCCGTTGCTCGTGCAGCGCCGGTTCAGGGCGTCACCTTCGGCGGGACGGGCATCACCAACGAAGGGTTATATACCACCGGCTGGGAGTTCAGCATCGCTGAGCCCATCTCGGTAACGCACCTCGGCCACGTGGACATGCTAAACGACGGCATCGTCAATAGCGCGGACGTGGGCATCTGGAGTGTGGCGACCGGCGCACTGCTCGATTCGGTGACCGTTGAGCCCGGCAGCCCGTCGGAGGCTTCGGGCGTGGGCAGCACGCTGTACGAACCGATCACGCCGCTGGACCTGTCGCCGGGCAACTACATCGTCGCGGCGCAGCGAAACGGGGAGCACTTCTACTTCGACACGCCCTACACCGCGACCCCCGGCATTACCTGGGTGGCAGGCAAAGCACTTGCGAGCGGCCCGTTGCCCGCTTCCACCGCCGCATTCAATATTACCCGCACGCAGCCCGGCTGTTATTTCGGCGCGAATTTCAAGTTCGAGAGCGGTGGCGCCCCGTCTGAGTTGACGCTTTCGGCGCCGACCGGTAGAGCCGTGTTTCAACGCGACGACGCGAACCTTGCCGAGGTGGCCGTGGAAGGGACGTTTTCCGGGTCGGCCACCAGGATCGAAGCCCGCGCGGTTCCCCGCACCGGGTTCAGCGGCACGCCAACCGGCTGGCAGGTGATCGACAACGCGCCCGTCGGCGGGACGTTTTCCAGCAGTCTGGCCGGCGTATTGGGCGGCTGGTACGACGTCGAGGTCAAAGCCTTCGACGGAGCCACGGAGCTCGCCACGGCCACGACGCAGCGCGTGGGCGTAGGCGAGGTGTTCGTCATGGCCGGCCAGTCGAATTCCGCCAATCACGGTTCGCCGCAACAGCAGCCCGACGACGGTCGCGTCTCGGCCCGTACCTCGTTCAGCGGCAATACCTGGCAGGTGGCCAACGACCCGCAGCCGACCGCCTCGGGCGGTGGAGGCTCGCCTTGGCCGGAATTAGGCGACCTGGTAGCCGCCAAGTACGACGTGCCGGTGGGGCTGCTTTCGGTGGGAGTCGGCAGCACCACGGTGGGCCAGTGGTTACCCGGCACCGGGAATTACAACAGCCGCCTCAAGCCGGCGATCGAGTCGTTGGGCGCCGATGGTTTTCGCGCGATCCTCTGGCACCAGGGCGAGAGCGACAGTCTCGCTGGCACGAGCCCGGACCTGTACCAGTCGCGCCTGGAGAGCATCATCGCCCAGTCGCGCCTCGACGCCGCCTTCGACGTCCCTTGGGGCGTGGCCACCGCTTCCTATCATCCGAGTTCCTCGGCGGCCAACGAAGCCCGGGTCGCGCTGGGACAGCAACAGGTGATCGATGCCGATCCGCTGGTCTTTCAGGGCGCACTCACGGACGACTTTCATACCATTGGATACCTCTCCGACAGTGTACATTTTAATCAGCAGGGACTCGACGAACACGCCGCCCGGTGGCTCGAGCAGATCGACTCCCTCGGAATCATCTCGGCAAGCTACATCTGGACAGCAACCGGCATGGGCGACTGGAACGACGCCGACAACTGGAGTTCCTCCGCGCCCCCCAACGGCGACACCGCGTCGGTTGTCTTCGGTGGTGCCATCGGCGCCGCCAGCACGGTCGTCAGCGACGCGGCCGTGACCGTCAAGAGTATCGAGTTCAACGGTTTGAACGGTTATGCGATTGCCGGTCAGGGTAGCGTGAACATGCAATCCGACGAGGGCAACGCCTCGATCGGAGTGCTCCAGGGTGACCACCAGTTCCAGGCGCCCGTCAACCTGCTGAGCGATACCGACGTGGCCGTGGCTGCCGGTGCTTCGCTGACGTTGAACAACGTCCTGAACGTGGGCAGCCACACGCTGAGCAACATCGGCGACGAGCCGGTGAACATCTATAACCGGCTGATCACCGGCGACGGCGCCACCCTGGAGGGCGAGTTCCTTGTCGGCGGACTCCTCTCCCCGGGCGCCGGTGCCGCGGCGACGCTGGCCATCGGTGACGGCGAGATAGCGTTGGCCACTTCCGCGATCTTCGAAGCCCAGGTGAGCCTGGCCGCGGCCGATGCCGGGTCCGACAAGATCGAGATCTCCGGGCCGGGCGGTGTACTGCAGCTCGGCGGGGTGTTGAACGTCATCAGTATGAATGATCGTACCAGCGCCAACTTCTGGTCCGACACCCCGCGAACGATCGTCGACAACACGGCGGGCGGGGCCATCGGCGACCTCCCGTCGGATACGGGCTTCAAGTTCGACGACGTCGTGCCGGATCCCGAGGATAATGAAACTTCCCACCACATCGGCCAGGGTGCCTTCCTGCGGGAGGTCATCTATAAGCCCAACGAGAACGC